>DATKBQ010000436.1:0-8337 GCA_035546375.1 Planctomycetota bacterium
CGTCATGAAGAACGCGCCCCACGCGGCCACGAAGATCGCGAGCGGCCGCAGCACCGGCCTCTTGAACGCGAGCACGATCCCCGCGATGCCCAGCAACATCACGACGGGGTCGTACCCGACCAGCGCCCCCGAAAGCCGCCGCAGCGAGTCCATCGAGACCCCGAAGACGATCGACTGCGCGCCGATCGAGAGCTTGCCCTCCGCCTGCTCGCCTCCGATCATCGCCGCGTCGGGCACCGCCCCGTGGCGCAGGTAATAGGGGTAGCCGAGGACTAGGCCGACCAGCGCGAACAGCGCGACGCACGCCACGCCCTGCGCGAGCCTCCGCCGCAGCTCGGCGCCGCGCCAGCCCCGCGGCGAGCCGAGCCACGCCAGGCCCGGCAGCGCGAGCATCGCCAGCCCCGCCTGGTGGCAGGCGAAGGCCAGCCCGGCGGCGAGCCCGCCGAGGACGAGCGATCGGGCGCTCCCATCGCGCGCGTGCACGAGCGAGGCCCACGCAGCGAGCGCGCCAAAGAACACCAGCGGCACCCACGGCCGCTCCTGGGTCGAGAACTGCACGTGCAGGAGCGACGTCGCCGCGAGCCAGGCCGCGACCCAAGCGCCAAGTTTCAGCCCGGCCGCGCGGGCCGCGCCGAAGATCGCGAGGGGGGTCAGCGCGCCGAGCACGGCCACCAGGATGCGCGCCGGCAGTTGCGAGACGGTCGGGTCCTCCACCGCGCGCATCCCGAACTCCTGCGCCCCTCCCCAGGCGCCCAGCGCGCGCCCGGCCGCGTACTCGCCCGCGTACACGGGGAGCAGCATGTAAGCCACGAGGTAGGGATACGACGAGTACGCGTTGGCCGGCGGCACCGGGTCGCGGTCGCGCGCCATCCCCAGCGCGTTGCGCACGACGTGGCTGTCCGGCACGTAGCTGCGCGGCAGCCCGTGGTCGATGGGCCACAGGCGCAGCCCGAGCGAAAGCCCGAAGAGGACGAGCAGCCCGGCGCACGTGCGTTTGCACCCCACGGCGGAAGACTACCCGCTCGCCGGCGCGAGCGCGCGCGGGCGCAGGCTCCGCGCGGCGGGACGAACGGACTCCTGGAGGCGCGGGCCTACGCCTCCGGATCCACCTCGAAGCGCTTCAGGAAGTCGTCGGTCTTCTCGACATCCTCGAGCTTCGTCACGAGCAGCTCCATCGCCTCGATGAAGTTCATCTTGAGCAGGACCCGCCGCAGGACGTGGATCTGCTTGAGCCGGCGCGCGGAGATCAGCTTCTCCTCCTTGCGCGTGCCCGAGCGCTCGATGTCGATGGCCGGGAAGATGCGCCGGTCCGCCAGCTTGCGCGAGAGCACCAGCTCCATGTTGCCGGTGCCCTTGAACTCCTCGAACACCACCTGGTCGAGCCGGCTGCCGGTCTCCACCAGCGTGGTCCCCAGGATCGTCAGGCTGCCCGCGGTCTCGGTGTTGCGCGCCGAGCCGAAAAAGGCCCGCGGGCGCTCCATGGTGCGCGAGTCGAGGCCCCCCGAGAGCGTCCGCCCGCTGCCGCCGTCCAGGCTGTTGTAGGCCCGCGCCAGCCGCGTGATCGAGTCGAGCAGGACGATCACGTCCTGCCCGAGCTCCACCAGGCGCGTGCAGCGCTTCCACACCGCCTCCGCGAGCTGGACGTGGTTCTTCGCGCCTTCGTCGTTCGTGCTGACGAAGACCTGACCCTTGGTGCTGCGGCGCCACTCCGTCGCCTCCTCGGGGCGCTCGTCGACGAGCAGCACCATCAGCACCACCTCCGGATAGCCCTGCTCGATCGCCTGCGCGAACTTGCGCATCAGGATCGTCTTCCCCGACCGCGGCGGCGCCACGATCAGCCCGCGCGTGCCGCGGCCGACCGGGCAGACCACGTCGAGGATGCGCATCGAGACGTCGTTCGTGATGTCGCCGACGGCGTAGTGGAAGTCCGGGTCGATGCTGGTCAGCTTCTTGAACGAGACCAGGTTCGCGACCTCGTGCGGCTCGCGGCCGTCGACCGTCTCCACGCTCTGCAGGGCGAGCTTGGCCGGGCCGCTGCCGCGCCCCGCCCGCCCGGCCACCAGCGAGCCCTCGCGCAGCTTGAAGCGCAGGACCAGCGGCGGAGGCACGAAGACCTCGTCGCGCCCGGGCAGGAACTGGTTCTCCTCGCGGCGCAGGAAGCCGTAGCCGCCCTTCTCGAGGACGAGCATCCCGCTCACCTCGCTCAGGCTGTCGCGACGGCCGCCCTCGGCGGGCACGCGCGCCTCGGTCGCGACACCGACCGGGGCCGAACCCTGGGGACCCTGCGGCGAGCCGTGCTGGGCACGCCGGCGGCGCCGGCGCCGGCCGCGGCGCGGGTCGAAGGGAGCGCCGTGTTCCCCCGGCGCGGCACCGTGGCCGCCGTGGGGGGCGTGGGATTCCGAGGGCTCGAGCGCGCCGTTGCGCTCCTCGATCGGCGGCGCCGACGGCCGGTCCGTTCCGGACCCTTCGGCCGTCTCGGATCCCTCGGGCGCGCCCGCCTCCGGGTGGCGGCGGTGGCGGCGCCGGCCGCCCCTGCGGGCGCTCCCGCGGCGGTTCTCCGCCTTGCGCCAGTCCTTCCGCTCGCCCCTCTCCCCGGGGAGGGCGCCGTCCGTCTCGTGACGTTCTTCGCGCGGTGCCTCCCGCGCGGCCTCGCGCGCGGAGCCGCGCTCGCTCTCGCTCCTGTAGCCGGGGGGATACTCCAGCGCGCCGAAGGGAATCGGCTCGGAGCTCTTGGATGTCGAAGGGTCGGCCAAGGTTCTGATTTCGCTAAGGGCGGAGGGCGGCCTGCTTCGCTGGCCGCGGGGGATCGGATCCGGCGGCCGCAGCGGGTCGCCGGCGGCCGCGGCAAGACTAGGCGCCGCGTTGAGGCTCGGCCTCGTTCGCGGGAGCGTCGCGCTCGCCCGGCCCCCGTCCGGGGCCCCTGCCGGGGACCGGGCGGGCCGGAATGGAAGGGCTTCAGGTCTCCGGGTGCAATGGCGAGCCCGGAGCTGTGCGTCGGAGAAGGGTGCCGCGTGGAAGGCAGGCGCGGCGCTCGACGGGAGGGGCGGGAGCGATCCTCCGGCCGAGCCGATCCGCGGGAGACGGATCGGAATCGATGGCTTCAGCATGCACGATCGGCGCGGACCGTGCGAGTGGGAAAAGGCGAATCTCGCCCGGGCCCGGCCGCGTGCTCGCTCCTCCTAGGGCGCGGCGGCCAGAAATTCCTTCCTCCAGCTCCCATTTCGGCATCGGTCGGGCTTTCCTGGAGGCTCCGAGGGGCCGGCTGGGCCCGCTAGCGGCCTGGGCGGACGATGGGGCGAGCGGGCCCCAGGCGCTCGCGCAGGAGCCCGGCCAGCTCGGCCAAGCGCTCGGCGCCGGCCTCCGCGGCGGGCGGCTCCTCGCCCAGGAGCGGGGCCGCTTCGGCCAAGCGCTCGCGCGCCGGCCCCAGCTCGCCGCGGCGGAGGTGGCGCTCGGCGGCCACGTTCGCGGCCTGGGCCAGCGCCCGGCGGCTCTCGTCGCTCCCGTCGGCCGCGAGCGCGAGCCGCGCGGCCTCGAGCGCGCGCTCCAGGTAGCGCTCGCCCACCTGCGGCTCGCCGCGCCCGTCGGCGCGCAGGGCCTCGCGCAGCTCGCTGTCGGAGATGCGCAGCGCCCACTCGCCGTTGGCGGGCTCGGCCTCGAGGAGCTTGCGCGCCAGCTCGAGGGAATCGACCGGGCTCGCCCCCGCCGCGCGCCACTCCAGCGCGCCGTCGAGCAGGTCGACCGCCTCGCGCCCGAGGCTGTCGCGCGCGCCGGCGATCGCGGGGCGGATCGCGATCGCCTCCGCCAGCGCCTCCGCGGCCTGGGCGCGCCGCTCGGCGAGCAGGTGCGCGAAGCCGCGGCCGAGGGCCGCCAGCGCCAGGTAGTGCTCCGAGCTGTCGGCGAAGTCGGCGCGCAGCTCGCGCGCGCGCTCGAAGGCCGGCGACGCGCGGCGGTAGGCCTCGATGGCGAGCTCGGGCTCCTCGCCGCGGCGCAGCCAGTCGGCCCAATGGATGCCCGCGTAGCCCTCGTACCACGCGCTCGCGGCCGAGCCCGGGTTGGCTTCCGCGATCCGCGCCGCCGTGCTCGCCGCCAGGTCCGGACGGCCGATGTTCCACAGCGAGCGGTTGAGCGCCGCCCGCAGCGCGTCGGACTCCGGCCAGCGCTCGACGCCGGCCAAGGCGAAGGCGGCCTCCTCCTGCCAGCGTCCGATCGCGGCGAAGAACGAGGCCAGGCTGACCCAGTCGCTGTCCTGTGCGAGCGGTCCGCTCGCCGCCGCGGCCAGCGCCCAGGCGCCGCGCGCGAGGCCCTCGACCTCGCGCAGCCCATCGCCGCCGGAGCGCGCCGAGAGCAGGCGCGCCTCGGCGTCGCCGAGCCAGCGCAGCGCCTCGTGGCGGGCCACGTCGCGCGCCTCGAGCGCCTGGAACCCGGCAGCCGCCGAAGGCAGCCCGCCGGTGAGCTGCAGCGCTTCCAGGGCGATCCGCTCCTGGTCCTCGTGGCGGCCCATGTGGAAGGCGGCGCGCGCCGCGTCGAGGCGGAGATCGACGTCGTCCGGGCGCAGCTCGAGGGCGCGCTGGAGCGCCGACCAAGCGTCCTCGAAGAGCAGGCCCGTGTCGGCCGCGCTGCGCGCCATGCGCTGCCGCGCGAGCGCCAGGAGAGCGCGGGCGCGGCGCGCGAGGCTCGCGCTGTCCGCCGGATCGTCGCGGATCTTGCGCTCCAATTCGACCAGCTCGGATTCGAGCTCGCCCTCGGGAGCCAGCGCCTCGGCGGGCCGCGCGCCCGCGGCGGGGGAAACGTGCTCGCGACGGCGCGCCCATTCCAGGAAGCGCGCAGGGTCGAAGGCGCCGCCGGCGAGAGCGACCGTCTCCTCCAGCCTCGCGAGCTCGCCCTCGCCCGCGTGGCGCAGCAGCGCGGCGGCCGCGGGCTCGCTCTCCCCGCCGGATCCCAGCGCCAGCCAGGAGAGGAGCAGCGTGCGCTGGGCGGGGTCGATCCCGTTGAGCCGGCCGAGCGCCGCGATCAGCAAGGCGTCCCCTTCCAGGCCCGGCGTGCCTCGGGGCGGAGCGCGCGCGACCAGGTGCTCGCGCAGCGCCGCCGCCGTCTCGATCTCGACTCCCACGCCGAGCGCGGTGTCCTCGAGCGCGCGGACGAACGGCGCGCCGAGGTCTACCGCGCGCGACGCGAAGAGCGAGCGCAGGAGATCGACCCAGCCGGCGTTGCCCGAGCTGCGGATCGCCTGGAGCGCCCTCAGGATCTCCGCACCGCCGGCCCCGGCCAGCCGCGATCCCACCGCTTGGCGCGTGCGGTTGCGGTGGGAGTCGGCCAGCTCGGTCCAAGAAGCTCCCGGGGCGGGCTCGTCCTCCCCGGCCGGAGCGGCCTCGGCTGCCGCCCGCGCGAGCGCCGAGTCCAGCTCGCGCAGGTCGAAGAGCAGGAACAGGTCGAAGGCCTTTTCGCCGCCGGGAAGGATCAGCGCGTGGCGCGGCGAGATGCGCTCTCCGCCGAGGTACCGCTCGTGGAGGATCGGCTCGAGGGCGCCGTGCTCGCCGCAGGTGATCTCGCCGAGCCGCGGGCAGACGATCCGGCGCCCGCGCTCGTCGTGGTCCCGCGGGGTGTGGCGGAACGCGCTCGAGACCAGGCACACGAAGGGGCGCGTCGTGGCGACGAAGCTCGGGTCGCGGTAGCGCTCGCGCACGATGCGCTCGGAGGCCGACTCGCCGTCCATGTTGACGGCGACGAGGATCCCCCGCTCCTCGATGCGCGCGAGCGCGAGCGCGTCCTCGAGGCTGCGCTGCCAGTGGATCTGGCGCGCCTCGTCGCCGGAGACGAGGCCTTGGGGCGAAGCCGCGAGCAGGATCAGGGCGAGGGCTAGGACGGGCATCGGCGGACTAGCTCCGGCGAAGCGGCGGGCCACGCCCCGGCACGCACGGGCGCTCGAATCCGCGACTCCGCGGGGACCCGGAGCGCGGCTGGACTGGTCGGGGTGAGAGGATTTGAACCTCCGACCTCTGCGTCCCGAACGCAGCGCTCTACCAAGCTGAGCCACACCCCGACGCGAAGGGCGGGGGAAGATACGGCAGAGCCCCGGGAAGGTCAACCCGCGGGGGCGCTCAGCGGCCCAGGTCGACGAAAACGCCGCCGTTCTCGTCGGCGAGCTGCTTCATGAACTCCTTCTGGAACTCGCCGATGGCGATCGTGTGGATCACCACCTTGCGCAGCTCGTTCGCGGTGCGCACCTCGCGCAGGATGTCCTGCGGGTCGACGTAGTCGCCGTGGGAGGGCCGGCCGTCGGAGAGGAAGAAGATCGTGTCGACCGCCACCTGGTAGCTCGGGTCCTTGGAGCCCTGCCCCGCCGCGCCCAGCCCGGTGATCAGGGCCGCGTAGGTGTTCGTCTTGCCGGCCTCGAGGTTGGCCGAGCCGACCAAGCCGGCGCGCGCCAGGTCCTCCTTCGACGAGCCGCCGATCGCCTGCAGGCGGTTCACCCAGTCCATGGCGCTCGACTTGTTGAGCACGTTCGCGCCCACCAGGCCCTTCTTCCAGGACTTCACGTCGGTGGCGAATGAGAGGATGTTGAACTGGACGTAGGGCTCGAGCTTCTCGACGGTGCGCGCCAGCTCGGTCTTGACGATGTCGATGCGCGCGAGCGAGGGGTAGCCGCCGTCCTGGAAGCGCTCGCGCTCGACCACCAGGGCCTCCATCGAGCCCGACACGTCGATGATGAAGAGGATGGAGCGGCTGGGGGTCTCGATCCCGTGGTAGGAGACCGAGCCCGGCGGGTGGTAGACGGCCGCCGACTCCGCCTGCCTCTCGCGCAGCTTGGCCAGCTCGGCGTCGGTCGGGATCTGGAAGCGGTCCTTGTAGGTCTCCCAGAAGCGCTGCCAGGCCTCGGTGCGCTCGCCGAAGTTGCGCCCGGTGAGGTCGGCCAGCGCCACGCCGATGTCGGCCACCAGGCGCCCCTGCTCGAGCGCCATGCGCTCGATCAACGGCCCGATCGCCTCGCGGCGGCGCACGCGCTTGAGCGCCTCGACCGCGCTCGCGCGCACCTGCCAGACGGAGTCGGAGAGCGACGCCAGCGCCGGCTGCACCGCGAGCTCCGAGCCGAGCTTGCCCAGCCCCTCCAGCGCCGCGCAGCGCACGGCGGGCTCGCCATCGGCGGTGAGCGGGGCGATCGCCGGCGCGTGGACGGGATCCCCGAGCGCCGCCAGCGCCTGCACGGCGCGCCGGCGCACGTCCCAGACCTTGTCGGTGAGCAGGGCCGTCAGCGGCTCGGCGCTGCCCGGGTAGCGCCCTTCGGCGACCGCCTGCAGGAGCGCGCTCTTGGTCGGCGCGTCCTTGCTCGTCGAGAGCTCCGCCAGGACCGCCTCGATCGCCGGCGCGTTCTTCAGGCGCCCGAGCACGCGCACGGCGGCGCGGATGACCTCGGGCTCGCCCTGCTTCAGGACGGGCACGAGCGCCTGGACCACCGCCGGCGAATCGGTTCCCTCGAGAGAAAGGACCGCCTCGACCCTCGTCGGAGTGTCCTTGTACTTGCGGAAGTACTGGTTGAACTCCTTGACGATCTCGTCGTCCTGCCCAGGCGTGCCGAACGCGCCGGGAAGGCAAGCAAAGGCCGCCAGGAGGACCGCAGTGAGGCTCTTGGTGAGGTCGATCATCGCGTCGAGAAGGGCTCCGCCGCGCAGCGCGGCCTCGAGATCCGATCCAGCCTAGCCGATCGGGCTCGCGGATGGCCAGGACCGCCGACCCACGGCGATGTCGCGCCGAGGCGAAAGCCCGTCGCGAAACGGTGCCGTCCGCCGGCTCGGCCGGTGTGCACGGATCATCCGTGCTCTAGGCCCGAACCGGCCCCGATGCGACAACGATCTCGGCCCCGCTGGATCTGATGGCAGCGACGTAGGGCGACACCATCGTCGATCGACGAGCAAACAGTTGCACGGGGCGGCACGTCGCCGCCCCCGGTGGGCGCGAAGCTCTACTGGGAAACTCCAGGCTTGCCTGCGATGGGTACGGATCCCCGACGCCGAACCCTGCCCTGGAAGTGGTCAACGTCCGCCCCGTTTCATCCATCGTGGTCGGTCGCGACCGGTGGGAACTTCCCTGAATTCCGCGGTAGGTTCGGCCGTCTGCGGCCGAACCGGACGCGGAATCCGGCGGCCGTACTCGGCCGCCGAAGCGCCCGAAGGGCGCCCCTGCACGGCCCCTGTCACCAGACCCGCCAATCGACAGGCGGCAAGCTCGACGCCTCGAGACACGGCGGACCGCGCCGGCAGGTCGCAGGGTTCGTTCGCCGATTTGTCCCTAATCAAACGCGCGACGGGGCTCGGCAAGCAGCGGAAGAGCCACCGCGCGACC
>DATKBQ010000437.1:0-22038 GCA_035546375.1 Planctomycetota bacterium
CGAGGACGCTCCACGTCCGGTTCGGCCGCTCGAGCGCCGAACCTACCGCGGAGTCAAGAAGCGGCGCATCAGGATCTCGTGGGGGTGGCGGACCATGCTCGGCTGTTCACCGGCCCCTCGAGCGCCTCGCCGCAGGCTCCCGTCTCGCGTGGCTTGGCGCGCGAGCGACGCTGACGGCGACGAAACCCCTGAGCCTCCTGGATGCTCGGCGAGAGCCAGCCCCTGCAGCACTGGAACAAGATGCGACCGCGCTCTTTGCCGATGCCACGTGCTTGCCGCCGTCGGGGTGCTTGGACGGCCGCTCCTTGGCACGTCTCCGCGAAATGTCCGCGGATTCAAGTTCGACGATCGAAGCCCGAGCCGGTTCGGTCGGCATGCGCAGCTCGATGCTTCGCGCCTGGGTGCATGTCGACGAGCACGATGTACCGTGCGCGCCCGCAAGCAACGAGCCGGCTCCTCCTTCGACGGCTGAACCTGAATCCGCGGACATTCGTCGGCGGCGTACCAAGGTGCCATGTGAAGTGCGAATCTCGAGGCCCACGGTCGCGAGCTTCGCTCGCGCACGTGAGACCTGAACCACTCGTGGCGAACGCTCCTCGAGCTCGAGCCGGCACCTCGATCCGCAACAGTCGGCGTGATAGGGCCTGATACACACACGAATTCCTGAAAACCCAAAAAAGCACAGCTTCGCGCCCGAAGGGCGCCCCGGCACGCTTGCACCTCCGGCCCACGCGCCCTCGCCCCTGAGCCCAAGCCGGGGGCCAGCCGCGCGACGCTTCGCCTCCACCGCCCCGTCAAGGAAGCGGGGCCGACCGCCCCTCGGCGGCCGGCCCCGAAGCTGGGGACCCACCCGCGGCGGCGGCCGCGGGCGCTCGGCTCAGTCGCAGAGCACGAAGTTGACGGCGTCGGTCAGGTTCGTGTTGTCGGGCGGCGCGAAGCCCGGGTCGCGGCTCCAGTACTGGGCCCAGACCTCCTGCCCCGAGACCAAGCCCGGATCCTTGCCGGAGGCGACGTATGCGTTGAAGTCGAGGTTGAAGACTCCACCGCACGGCGCCGTGCCCGCGGAGTTCTGGAGGGCGGTGCGCACCAGCGGAGGCTGGGCGCACAAGAGCCCACCCTGGAACGGCGCGGAGGCCGCCGCCGTCTTGGAGTAGAAGAGCAGGCCGAACTTGGCGTCCAGGATGTTGGTGGCGCCGACCACGAATCCGCTGCCCAGGGACGCCGAGGGCGCCGCGGGGCCGGAGGTGTTGATCGCCGGAACGCATCCCGAGGAGTTCGTCTTGGCGGTGCAGTAGATGTTCACGTTGCCCGTGCAGGCGGTGCACGACCCGCTGCTCTCCAAGCGCAGGTAGAAGCTCGCGTACACGTTCGTCGGATAGCCGCCGAAGAAGTAGCAGTTGGTCCCGCCGACGGGCGAGACCCCTCCCGGGCACAGGCCGGTGGTGCTGTTGCCGACGGCCACGTTGTCGACGTTCACCCAGAAGCGGTCCTCGCTCCCGAGACCGGTGCCGCAAGCCGACGTGCACGGGTTGGTGTACGTGCAGTCGCCCGGAGGGACCTGGTTGGGGTGCCCGCGGATCAGCGGGCCCGTGGTGGTGCCGGTGTTCTCGTGCTGGAAGCTCCAGGTGAACAGGTCGGTCGGCGGGTTGTTGTCGAAGATCCCGTCCCCGTCGCTGAGCAGGCAGAAGCCCGAGCCGGGCGGGATGAACGGCACGACGTGGCAGGACTGCTGCCCGGCCGTGGCGCTGCCCGGCAGCGGGAAGCCGGCCGCCGCGCCGAAGTCGAAGTAGGCCGTGGCTTGGCTCGCGATGGACGGCGGCGTCGGCGGCTGGCCGTTGAAGCACGACCCTCCGGGCACGAGGTTGTTCCAGAGCGCGATCTTGATGTCGACGGTTCCGGTCTGTGCGGTGGTGCAGTAGTTGAACTCGACCAAGTTGATCCGGTTGTCGTCGGTCGCGGCCGGTGGTGCCAGCGGATCGCCCGTGCTCGGGATGCGGCCCGAGTCGTACATGTCCTCGCAGGGCTGCAGGCCCATGAAGAAGTTGCCCTGGATGCAGGTGTTGTTGTAAACGGTCAGCGGACCTGCGAATTGCGATCCCGACGGTGGCTGCGCGAGCCACGTACCCGTGTTCATGTCGAACGGCGGGTGGACCTGCATCGGGGCGGTGACCGGGTAGAGCCGGCTCGGATCGACCGGCAGCTGGGCGAAGGCCGAACCGCACAAGACGAGCGTGGCCGCCGCTAACGAAGCGCGATGCCTCATGTCCTTGGACTCCTGATCGAAGGAAGGGGGTGCGTGGAAAGACGGATGGAGCCTACTCCGCGGCCGGGAATCCCGCCAGCGGCGTCCTGGCGTTGGAGGCGAGAAACGGCCCGGGGGTTCCGTCAGAGGATGGAAAGTCCGTCTAGCCCAAGCCTACACCGCCCCTGGCGGGCGGGCGGCGCGCGGTGGGAAACGGGGTGGCGGCTCCGCCCGAGCGCGTCGCCGATGAGTAGGGATACCCGGCTGAGGCGCATGGACGCGCACGCGAGCTTCAGGTGCGGACGGCGTTCGTGCGGGGGTGCGAGCGGGCTAACCCGGTTTGTTTGCCAGGCGGCGAGCGAAACGTCGCAAATGCCGGTGGATGCAAGGCAGGCGACGGAGGGCACCGGAGGGGTAAGCCCCGGTCCCGCGAATGCGGGATCGCGACCTGCCAGTGGCCGGTGGCGAAGGGGGTCCCTTGACAGGTCGTCGAGGAGCTAGGGCGGAGCCTAACGCAGCAGGCGCCGGCAGTTGCGGCGTTGCAGCCGGCGGCTGGTGAATCATCCGGGTCAAGCCCCGTCCGCCCGCTTCGTCCCGCACTGCGCGCAGAAGCGCGCGTCGGGGCCCACCGGCACGCCGCACGCCGTGCAGAACGCGCCTGCCTGCGCGCTGCGCGCCATCTCGGCGCCGCAGGCGCTGCAGAACCGGCCGGGCGCGACGCTCTTGCCGCAGGCCGAGCACACGACGCCGGCGGCGGCCGGCGCCAGGGTGTGGCCGCCGTGGGTGTCGCGCACGAGCATCTGGGCCAGGCCGAAGCCCACGCCGAGTCCGGCTCCGCCGAGCAGGCCGCCGCCCTCGCCTGCGCCGCCGCCCTGGGCCATGCCCTCGCCGGCGCCCATCATCGCCTTGCCGGCGGCGAAGCGCTGGTAGGCGTCGACGCCGCCGACGGTGCGCAGGTAGGCCGCGTCGGTGTAGAGCCGCTTGAGGTTGGCCGCGTCCTCCTCGTCGATGGCGATCACGAAGTTGCCCAGGCGCACGATCTGGATCCCGTAGCTGGAGACGTGCTGCTGGAGCCCGTCGAGCACGGCACGCTCGATCTCCTCCGTGTAGGCGCCGGAGGTGACGTCGAGCAACGGCCAGCGGTTCTTGACGAACAACTCGGCGATCCGGTCGCGCAGCACCTTGAGCACCTGCTCCTTCATCCAGGCACCGATCTGGTGCGACTCGGCGCGGCCCATGCCCACCAGACCGACGATGAGCTGCTCGGCGCCGCTCACGCGGAAGGAGAACTCCCCGTGCACCATCGTCTCGACCGGCACGCCGCTCTTCGGGTCCTCCACGTGCCCCACGCGGCCGCCGAACTTGAGGCCGGCGTGCTCGCGCACGTTGACGAAGAACACCTCGGCGATCAGCACCCGCCCGCCGGTGAAGCTGTCGACCAGGCGCGAGAGGAACGGGAGGTTGGCCGTCTCCAGCGTATGCCGGCCCGGCCCGAGCGTCCCCACCACCTTGCCGTCGCGGAAGAACACCGCCTGCTCGTCCGACTCCACCGTGAGCTGGGCCTTCATCGGGATCGTCGGGTCGGGGTGCTTCCAGACCACCTGCGCCTTCGCGTCGTCGGGGCGGGCGATCATCAGCTCGCCCACGCCGCGCTTGAACCAGTCGATCACGCCCATCTTCGATGCCTCCCCGTCGCGGGATCCTTCGCCCGAACCTCGCTCGAGCTTCGCCCGAGTATCGCCCAGAGCTTCGCCCGAGTTTCGAACGCCGCGCTACGCCCACCGTAGGGATTCCTTCACCGCGCGGCCGGCGCTAGCGTAGCGCGGCCGTGCCCGGCGCGAATGCGCGATCGCGGGGGCGGTAGCGATCCAGCCGTGACGGAGCCCGCCAGCGCGCCCCCTCCCGCCCAGCCGGAGCGTCCGCGCGTCGGCTTCCCGTGCGGGAACTGCGGCTCGGAGCTCACCTGGGACCCCGACCGCGATGCTCTCGCCTGCGAGCACTGCGGCGCGAGCGTGCCGGTGCCGCGCGCCGAGGGCGCCATCGTCGAGCGGCCGCTGGAGTCGGCCGGCGACGCCGCCCGCGGGCTCGGGTTGGAGGCGCGCGCGGTGCGCTGCGGGACATGCGGCGCGCGGGTGGCGCTCGGGGGCGCCGCCACCGCCGAGCGCTGCACGTTCTGCGGGTCGGCGAGCGTGCTGGCGCAGGAGGCGAACCGCAACGCCCTGCGGCCGGAATCGCTGATCCCGCTCGACGTGGGGCGCGGCGCGGTCGAGCAGGGCTTCCGGCGTTGGCTCGCGCGCCTGTGGTTCCGGCCGAGCGCGCTCCGGCGCGTGCGCGCCCGCGAAGCGAGCGGGGTCTACGTCCCCTACTGGACGTTCGACGCCCAGGTGCACTCGAACTGGTCCGCCGACGCGGGCTACTACTACTGGGAGACCCGGATGGTGCCGGTGCGGGTCGGCGGCAGGATCACGCTCCAGCCCCGCCAAGTGCGCAAGGTGCGCTGGGTGCCGGCCTGGGGCGAGCGCGACGACGCCTACGACGACCTGCTCGTCCACGCTTCGCGCGGCGTGCCGGAATCGCTGGCGGCGAAGCTCGGCAGCTTCGACACCGCCGCGCTGGTCCCCTACCGGCCCGAGTACCTCGCGGGCTGGCGGGCGGAGGAGTACCAGGTCGACCTCGAGGGCGGGTGGGGGCTCGCGCGCGAGGAGATCGTCCGCAGCCAAGCGCGCCGCTGCGCGGGCGACGTTCCGGGGGACACGCACCGCGCCCTGCGGGTGACCAACACGATCGACGGCGTGCGCTGGAAGCACGTGCTGCTGCCCTTCTGGACACTCAGCTACGACTACGCGGGCAAGACCTACACGGTGCTGATCCACGGCCAGAGCGGCCGCGTCGAGGGCGAGGCGCCGTTCTCGTGGCTGAAGATCGCCCTGGCCGTGCTGGCCGTGCTCGCGGGCCTGGGCGTGATCGCGATCGCGACCGGCGCCCTCTGAGCCGGCCGCGGCGAGGCGGCTCGCGCCGTTCTGGGTCGCGTCCGGTCCGGGCCGCGGGTCAACCGCTCCTGCCGGCACCGGAGGCCGCCGCCGCAGGCTCTTCCCGCCCGGGCACCACGACCGCGTCGACCGCGAGCGATCCGCGCTCGAGGAAGTCCTCCAGGAGCTCGTCCGCCGGCGTGCGGCCCCGCAACGCGAACCGCTGGGCGAAGGCCACGAAGGCCGTCGCCATCTCGCGGCTGATCCACCCCGGCGGCAGGCGCAGGAGCGCGCCGGCGGCCAGCGCGAACAGCTCGCGCGCATCGCCCGCGAGGTCTGGATCCAGGAGCCCTCCCCGGGCGGCCGCGCCCCAGCGCTCGTGCAGAGCGTTCGCGCGCGGCTCCAGCCGATCGAGCGATCCCGAAAGCGCGACGTCGTCGCACAGGAGCGCGCTCCAGAAGACCAGCGGCACGGACGCGAAGGCGCGCGGCTGCGCGTCGGCTCCGCCGATCTCGAGGGCCCCGCACGGGCGCACCTCGGCGGCCAGCCCCTTCACGTGGTGGCGCCAGTCGTCGAGGTCGGGCCAAGCGCCGCCCAGGCCGTGCTCCATCCACTGCTCGAAGCTCACCGGCGCGCGCTGCGGCACCCAGCGGTTGGCGTAGCGCACCCAGCGGACGCGCGCGCACAGCGCCAGCTCGAGATAAAGGTCCACGGGATCGCCGGAAGGGTCGGCCTCGAAGCCCGGCGGGACGGCCGCGAGGCTTGGATCGGCGAGGCGGCGCAGCACGCCGCGCACGCTCTTGAAGCCGAGGTGCTGCCCCGCTTCGAGCGGCGCGTGCGCGAAGCACGCGGCGGCGACCGGCGCGGCGAGCTGCGCGGCTCGCCAGCGCAGGGCGGCCTTGTTCGGACCGCCGAAAGCGATGCGCACGGGCGCGCCGGCGGCGCTGCGCAGGAGCCGCTCGGCCGTCGCGTCCGGACCCTCGAGCGCCGCCTCGAGGCATCGCGCGCTCGCCGAAGGATCCTGCAGCTCGACGCCGCCCGGTGGGGTCCACGGGTCCAGGCCCACGGAGATCAGCTCGATCTTGTGCAGGGCCAGGTGCTCGCGCAGGAGATCCAGCGCGCCGCTGCACTCCGCGAAGGCCGCGGCGGGAGTCTCGCGCAGGCGCGACGCGCAGAGGACCTGCCCGCCGTGGCCGAGCGCGAGCCCGCCCGGCTCGGGCTCCAGCGCGTCCTCGAGGTCCACCGCGCGCAGCCCGCGCAGGCGCAGGTCGTGCTGGCGCGCAAAGCGCTCCAGCAGCTCGTAGAGCCCGGCTCCTTCGCCCGGGCGCGGGAAGAGGCTCACGCGCTCGGGGGGCAAGCCGCGCGGGCGGCGGCGCACCGCGATCACCTCCAGCGCCAGCGAGCAGGCGTCGCCGCGCGATTCGTCCAAGGCGAACGCCGTGCGCGCCAGGTCCTCGCGCAGCGCCTCGCGATCGAGCTGGCGGTAGGGCGAGGGCACGTCAGCGCTCGTCCAGGCGCAGGCCGCTCGCGGCGTCGAACCAGTGCAGCGCGCGCGGCGGCAAGCCGACCGACAGCTCCTGGCCGGGCTCGAGCGGGATTCCTCCCTCGCGGCTGGCGACCAGGCGCGCCCCGCCGACGTCCAGCTCGACCAGGGTCTGGCTGCCGAGCCGCTCGATCGAGACCGCGCGCGCGGGAAGCGCACGCTCGGCCGGGGGATCGAGCTCGACCTCGTGGGGACGGATGCCGAGCACCACGCGTCCCTTGTCGGTCGAGGGCGCCGGAACGCTGAAATCGCCGGAGCGGAAGCGCGCCGCTGCGCCGGCCTCGCGCTCGATCCGGCCCTCGATCCGGTTCATGGCCGGGCTGCCGATGAAGCCGGCGACGAAGCGGGTGCGCGGGCGCTCGAAGACCTCGAGCGGGGGCCCGACCTGGCACAGCCGCCCCGCCTCGAGCACGGCGATGCGCGAGCCCATGGTCATGGCCTCGGCCTGGTCGTGGGTGACGTAGAGCGTGGTCACGCCCATCTGGCGGTGCAGGCGCGCGATCTCGCCGCGCATCTCCGCGCGCAGGCTCGCGTCGAGGTTCGAGAGCGGCTCGTCGAAGAGGAAGAGCCGCGGCCGGCGCACGATGGCGCGCCCGAGGGCGACGCGCTGCATCTGGCCGCCGCTGAGGCTCGCGGGCTTGCGCTCGAGCAGCGGCTCGAGGCCGAGCAGCGCCGCGGTCTCGCCCACTCGGCGGCGGATCTCCGCGCGCGGCACGCGCGCCAGCTTGAGCGGGAAGGCGAGGTTCGCGCGCACGCTCATGTGCGGGTAGAGGGCGTAGCTCTGGAAGACCATGGCGACGTCGCGCTCGCGCGGCTCCAGCTCGTTCACCCGCCGGCCGTCGAGCAGGACGTCGCCGGCGCTCGGCGCGACCAGGCCGGCGACGATGCGCAGGAGCGTCGACTTGCCGCAGCCGGACGGGCCGACGAGCACGAGGAACTCGCCCGAGGCGACCTCCAGCGAGATGTCCTCGAGCACGGCGCCGCCGGCGTAGTGCTTGGCGAGAGAGACGAGCCTCAGCTCGGCCATCGGGCCTGGAGCGCGCGGGCGCGGGAGCGGCCCGTCGCGGCCGGATCAGCGGAGCTTGACGTGGTTCTTGTACTCGCCCGTGAGGTTCGCATCCGGGGTGCCGTCGGCGTTGAAGAAGAGCCAGGTCCCCTCGCGCTTGCCGTCGACGAACTCGCCCTCGTAGAGCAACGTGCCGTCCCGATGCCACGCCCGCCAGCGCCCGACGTAGAGCCCGCCGCGCATCTCGCCCTCGGACATGCGCTGGCCGTTGTCCCAGTGCGCGACCCAGTAGCCTTGCTGCCGGCCGTCCTCGTACTGGCCCTCGCGCTCGAGCTGGCCGTTCTTGTGCCAGTAGCGCCACCAGCCGTCGAGCTTGCCGTTCTCGTAGTTGCCCTCGAGCATCTTGCCGCCATCCTCGTACCAGGCGGCGATCGGTCCGTGGCGCACGCGCTTGCCGGAGGGGAGGGTGATCTCGCCGTGCTCGTTGTAGGGCTTGCCGCTGGCGTAGGTCTCCTTGACGATCGTGACCTCGGCCTGGGGGGCGGCGCCGGTCGCGGAGGGAGCGGCAGAGGCTTGCGCGGGAGCCGCCGCGGGTGATGCGAGGTCGGTCAGGGGCGAGGGAGGCTTGTCGGCGGCAGGATCTTGCGGGGTGGAAGAGGTTGCGGGCGGGGCCGAGGTCGAGGTCGAGGACTTGTCGCACGCGACGAGCGCTAGGGCGACTATCAGTACGAGCGCGATGGCGCCCGTCAGGAGGGCGGCGGCGAGGAAGGCCTTCGAGACGGTGAGCATGGGGTGAGACTAGCACGCGGACGTGGGGGGCGAGGAGGCGGCGACGACGAGCCGGGGTTGCCGGGCGCGAGTCCACGGTGCGAACCCCCGCGCCCCTGGAGGGTGGGGATGACGGGGCCACGTCGGTGCACAGGTGCGCTTCGCGCGCTTCGGCGCGCCGAGTACGGCCGCCGGATTCCGTGCGCTCGAGCGGCCGAAGACGGCCGCTTGTCGCGCCCGGAATTCAGGGGCAAGAGCTTCGCGCCCGCAATTCATCGTCACCCACCCCATGGATCGTGCCCGACGTCTGGGGAACCTTGCCATCCATGCCCGTTCCGTTGCCGCGGCTCGATCCTGGAATGGCGAACCTGCCCTGTCGCGTCCTTCCATTTGGGCGCGAAGCTCTTCCCACCCGAATTCCGCGGCAGGTTCGGCCGTCTCCGGCCGAACCGGACGCGGAATCTCGCGGCCGTACTCGGCCGCGAAAGCGCCCGAAGGGCGGCCTGCACGCTTGACGGGTTCGCGCGGAAGCGTCCCCAAGCGCTCGGTGCCGGCCGGGCTGGCGGCCGAGCTGCCCGGAGCCTCAGGCCACGCCACTCAGCCCTTGGAAGCGGCGACCTGCACGCCGCGCAGGAACACCTTCTGGGCGACGAAGTACACGAGCACGCACGGCGCCAGCACGACCGCCGACGCCGCCATCATCAGCTCGACCGCGGTGTCGTACGTCCGGTTGAACCCGGCGAGGGCCAGCGTCAGCGTGCGGTTTTCCGGCGACAGCAAGTAGATCAGCGGGGTCCAGAAGTCGTTCCAGGTCGCCAGGAACGTGAAGATCGCGACCGTCACCAGCATCGGCCGCGCCAGCGGCAGCATGATGCGCCACCAGATCCCGAAATGCGACGCGCCGTCGACTTGCGCCGCCTCCGTCAGTTCCGCGGGCAGCGCCAGGAAGTACTGGCGGAACAGGAAGATGAAGAACGGCGAGCCCCCGAGCACCGTGGGCAGGATCAGCGGCGCGAACGTGTCGACCAGGCCCGTCGTGCGAAAGAGGAGGAAGCGCGGGATCGCGCTCACCTGCTCGGGCAGCATCATCGTCGCCAGGACCAGCGCGAATAGCGCCTCGCGGCCCTTGAATGGCACGCGCGCGAAGGCGTAGCCGGCGAGCGAGCACGTGAAGAGCTGGCCGGCGATGGAGAGGACCGTGATCAAGACCGTGTTGAAGACCAGCCGCGGGAAGTCGCCCATCTGGCGCACGGCGGTGGCGTAGTTCTCGGGGTGCGCCTCGCCCAGGAGATCGAGCGCGGAGCGGCCGAGGCCGCGGCCCTCGGGCTGCAGCGAGATCGACAGCATGAAGCCGAAGGGCACGGCGAAGGCGAGGCCGCAAGCGAGCATCGCCAGGCGCTTGAGCCACACGGCGCTCATCCGCTCAGGCTCCTCTCCGCGCCGCGTAGTAGACCCAGCGCCGCGAGCCGCGCATCAGCGCCAGGCACAGGATCCCCAGGATCACGAACAGGACCCAGGCGATCGCCGAGGCGTATCCCATGTCCAGGTGGCGGAAGCCGGACTCGTAGAGGTACAGGACCAGGAAGCGAGACGCGTCGCCCGGCCCGCCCTGGGTCATCACGTACGGCTGCGCGAAGAGCTGGAAGGCGTTGATCACGCCGATCACGAGGTTGAAGAGCACGACCGGCGTCAGCGCCGGCAGCGTCACGTGCCAAAACCGGCGCATCGCCCCTGCCCCATCGACGCGCGCGGCCTCCTCCAGCGTCGGGTCCAGCGCCTTCATGGCCGCCAGGAAGATCAGCATCTGCGCGCCGACCCCCCACAGGCTCATCAGGACGAACGACGGCACCACCCAGTCGGGATCGCGCAGCCAGGCCGGCGCGTCGATTCCGAGCCCGAGGAGGAAGCGGTTCAGGAGCCCCTGGTCGGCGTCCAGGATCCAGCGCCACACCGCGGCGACGATCACCGGCGAGACGATCGCCGGCAGGTAGAGCAGCGTGCGCAGCGCGTGCGTCCCCGCGCTCTCCGCGCGCACGAGCAAGGCCAGCGCGAGCGCGAGAGCGAGCCCGAGCGGCACGCTGAGCAGCGCGTACGTGCTCGTCGCGCGCAGCGAGGCCGCGAAGGTGGGATCCTGCGCGAGCCGCGCGTAGTTCTCCGCCCCCACCCAGCGCACGTCGGCCAGCGGGCGCAGCGGCGACCACTCGGCCAGCGAGAGCACCAGCGTGACCACCGCCGGCCCCAGGAAGAACGCGGCGAAGCCGATCGCCCAGGGCGCGACCATCAGCCGCCCCTGGCGGTCGCGCCGGCGCTGCCAGGGACCTGCGCGCCGCGAGACGAAGAGCGCCGAGGCCGCGGCGAGCGCGATCCCCACGGAGCCGAGCATCGCCCCGGCCGGCAGGCGCGGCCGCGCGTGGCGTTCCCGCTCGCGCGCGAGGTACTCGTCGATCTTCCCCGCCATCGAGCGGCACGCCGCCCCCACGTCGGTCTCGGGGAAGAGCAGGATCGCCTGCAAGTCCGCCTGCACCAGGGACTCGATCTTGCGCCAGTTCGCGAGCGGCGGGAGGAAGCGCGCGTCGCCCAGGACGTCGAGGAACACCCGCTCGTGCTCCGGCGCCACGCCGGGCTTGAGGAAGCTCTCCGACAGCGCCGCGGAGCGCAGCGCCGGCACGCCGTTGCCGATCTCGGCCAGCCAGCGCTGGTAGCGCTCTCCGGCCAGCTCGCGCACGAACCGGTACGCCAGCTCCGGCTCGCGCGAGGTGCGCGGCACCACGAAGGCGGTCATGGCGATCGCCGTCGCCGCGCGGGCGCCGCGCGGCAGCGGCGCGACGTCCCATTCGAACTCGCGCAGGTGGCGGAAGCGGTAGGTCTCCCAATAGCCGACCGGCCCGTAGAACGCGGCGCGCCCGGCCTGGAAGAGGCCCTGCGCCATCTGGTTCTCGAAGCTCGCGTCGAACGAGGCCACGCGCTCTTCGTGCAGGAGCGCGCGCAGGAACGCGAGCGCCTCGACCGCCTCCGGCTCGCCCAGCCGCGAGCGCTCGCGGCGCTCGTCCAAGAGCTCGCCGCCGTTCTGCCAGATCCACGGCGCGACCGCCTGCAGCCACTGGGTCAGCGAGATCCCGTACTGGTCCGTCCTCCCGTCGCCGTCGAGGTCGCGGGTGGTCGCACGGCAGGCGGCGAGCAGATCGTCCCAGGTCCAGCCTTCGCGGGGCGGCGCGAGCCCGGCGTGCGCCAGGATGTCGCGGTTGAAGTACATCACGTACGGCGTGAAGGTCGACGGCAGGCCATAGAGGTGCCCGCGCCCGTCGCGCATCCCGTCGACCACGTCCAGGTAGGCCGAGCGCTCCCAGCCGGGGTCGGAGCGGAAGTACGGCTCGAGGTCGACCAGCGCGTTCTCGGCGAGGAAGAGCCCGAACTCCGTCACGTCGATGCGCGCGACGTCGAGCGGGAGGTCGCCGGCGAGCATGAAGCGCGTCTTGTCCTGCCGGCCGACGGCGCCGCCCTGGTCGGCGACGCTCACGCGCAGCCCGGGGTGGGCGAGCTCGAATTCCCGCGCCAGCTCCACCAGCTCCGGCCACGCGCCGAAGGTGCGCTCCTCCACCATGACCACCAGCTCGCGGCCCGCGTACGGCGGATCCTCCTGCACGGCGGCGGCGAGCCCGGCGGCGAGGATGCAGGCGGCGGCCGGCGCGCTCATCGGAGCCCTTGTAGCAAGCGCCGCGCGGGCCGAGCCAACGCCCGCGGATGCGGCGGTATGCTTCCCTGCATGGTCCGCCGCGCGCCCTCCGGAGCGGTGCGCGCCGCCTTCGCCTGCGCAGCCCTCTTGATGGGACTCGGGCTGGCCGAGGGCCTCGCGCGCTGGCGCTGGCCGGGCGTCGAGCCCCGGCCGGAGACCCACGGGGTCCTGCTGAGGCGCTCCGACGATCCCCGGCTCCGCACCGAGCTGATCCCGCTCGCAGAGGAGAAGCTGATCTTCCGCGACGCGCAGGGTCGCTCGCGCGAGGTCCTGCACCGCGTGAACTCCCAGGGCTGGCGCGGACCCGAGCGCAGCGAAGCGCGCACGGAGGGGCTCTTGCGCATCGCCTGCCTGGGCGACTCGCACACCTTCGGCCACGGCGTGCAGGACGGCGAGACCTGGCCTGCGGTGCTCGAGCGCGAGCTCGGGGCGCGCGGCGTCCGCAGCGAGGCGCTCAACTTCGGCGTCGGCGGCTTCGACACCGAGCAGGAGCTGCGCCTGCTCGAGACGCGCGCCCTGGCCTTCGCGCCGGACCTGGTGCTCCTCGAGGTCTTCGCGAACGACGCGCTCTTCCCCGACTTCGACTACGCCAAGCTGGCGCCGAGGACGCCCTTCCTGGGCCGCCTCGATCGCGACTCCGGCTCGTGGGTCGCGTGGCTGCGCCGGCGCTCGCGCCTGGCCGACCTCGCCGCGGAGTCCCTCCAGCGGCGCATGGGCAGCCGCGCCTTCCTCGGCGCCTGCGCCGCGACGTTCGCGGAAGGCCATCCGGGCCGCCGCCGCGTCGAATCTGCGCTGCGCGCCGCCCGCGAGCGCTCGGCGGAGCGCGGCGCGCGCTTCGCCGTGATCTTCTACCCGCTGCTCGTGCGCGACGGCCGGCACCTCGCGAGCCACGAGATCGGCGCGGACCTGGGCGAGTTCTGCCGCGCCGAGAAGATCCCCTTCCTCGACCTGGAGCCCGTCTTCCTGGCGCACGACGTCGACCGCCTTCGAATCCACGCCCTCGACTACCACGCCGGCCGCGAGGCCCAGGCGCTGGCCGGCACGGAGATCGCGGCCTTCGTGCTGCGCAACGGCCTCCTGGCGGACCTCGGCGGCGACTGAGCCCGGAGCAGGGGCTCGCGATGTCACGCAACACGGTCCTGGCGGTGGCGCTCGCCCTGCTGCCCTTCGGCCTGCGGCTGTGGGGACTCGAGCGCATGCTCCCGCACCGGCCCGAGCCCGACGCCCACATCGTCTACCAGCTCCGCGTGCTCCGCGGGGACGGCGAGGCGAGCCGCGAGCACCGCTACTTCCGCACCTACCCCTCGCTCATCGCGCACGCGGTGTCGCTGGCTCCCGGGGCGTGGGTATTCCCGACTCCGCCGCCGGACGCCGCCCTGGAGGAGCACCTCGCCGCGGCCGCGCGTCCCCACCTCGTGATCCGCTTCGTGGTCGCGCTCCTCTCCAGCCTGCTGGTCCCGCTGACGTACGCGCTCGCGCGAGGGTTCCTGGGCCGACCCGCCTCCCTGGTCGCGGCTCTGCTCGTCGCGACCTCGCTCTTGCACGTCTCCTTCTCGCAGCAGGCGCGGCCCCACGGCGCGCACGCCACGCTGGCGCTCTTCGCCGTGCTCGCCTCGGCGCGCCTTGCCGAGCGGAGAGGAGCCTGGCGCGCGCTCGCGGCCTGCGCCGCGGCCGCGCTGGCGCTGTCGACCTTGCAGAACGGCGCCTTCGCGCTGCTCCCGCTCGCTCTCGCCTGCGCGCTCGCCGCTGGCGGAGGCGTGCGCGGGACGCTGGCCGGCCTCGGGGCCGGCGGGCTCGCGGTCCTCGCGGCGCTTCCGTTCTATCCCGTCCTGCCGAGGCTGAGCGGCTCGCGGCTCGAGCTGGCGAGCCAGGGCGGCCACCCCGTCAGGCTCGCGCAGCTCGACGGCGGCGGCTTGCGCGTCTCGTTGACGAGCTTGTGGGAGAACGACCCGTTGCTCCTAGCGCTCGCACTCGGCGGCCTCGTGGTCGCGTCGATCGCGCTCGTGCGGCGCGGCCTCCCGCCCGGGCGCCGGCGGACGCTGGCCATCCTCGCCGCCTACGCGGTGCCGTACGCCGCCTACGTCGCGCTCGACCGGCTCGTGCTCGAGCGGATGCTCCTGCCGTTGGTCCCCTACCTCGCCTGCCTCGCCGCGGGGCTTTTCCAGCGCGCGGGAGCTGCGCTGGCGCCGTCCGGATCGGCTTCGCTGGCGCGGCGCGCCGCCGTGGCCGCGCTCGGGGCGATGGTCCTCGCTTGGCCGCTCCACGTCGCGCTCGCCTACACGCGGCTCGCCCGCGCGCCGGACACGCTGGAGCTCGCAGCGGCCTTCTTGGAGGAGCGCGCGCCCGAGGGAGGGACGGCCGTGCTCGGGCCGGGCGTCGTGCTGCCGCTCGCGAGCAAGCGCGGCGGCCTGGCGGAGGCGTGGGCGCACGGTGCGCGGGTCTGGTCGCCGTGGATCGAGCACCAGGGTCGGTCCGGCGGGCTGGATCGGGCACGCTGGCTGCTGCACGCCATGCCGCCCGGGCTCGCGCTCGGAGCCGCGCCGCACGGGGAGATCGAGGCCTGGCTGGACGCCCACCCGGCCCAGGTGTACGTGATGGAGGTCTCGCGGCGCATGCTCGCGCTCGAGGGGATCGACGCCCTGCTCGAGGCCGTGCGCCGGCGCGCCCGGCAGGTCGCCGTGATCTCCGGCGAGCCGCCGGGCGCGGAGCGCCTGCCGCCGATCGACTACCAGAACGTGCCGCAGCTCGCCGAGCGGATCCTGGCGGCGACGGCCTTCGGCCCGCGCCTCGAGATCCTCGAGCGATGAATCATCTCCGCGATGGTTCACCGCTTTGGCTTACCGGGCGCTCACACGGGGCCTGTAGGCGTCCGGGAACGCGACGTGGTGAACTGTCGCGGAGACGCTTCGATGGAAACCCGCTCCGAGGCCGTGCGCCCTACACAGACGGACTTCTCCTCCGCCGGTGGGCGTGCGGGCGGTCCCGTCCTCGCCCGCTCGGTCGACGGAGCCTCGCCGCGGCGCTTCTGCGAGGTCACCGGCCTGCGGGCGGCGCTCCTCGGCAGCGAGCTGGGCGTCTTCGAGTGCTGGATCTGGCCGCTGAAGATCGCGCACGATCTCCAGCTCGCGTTCCGGCCCGCCGGGTCGGAGCGAGCGTGGCTCGGCTCGGAGATCGCGCGCACGGTCGAGGTGCGGCCGTCGGGCCTGGCGATCGAGCTCGCGCACGAGGATTTTCGTGCGCGCGCGCGCTTCTTCGCGGCGGCCGAGGAGCGGGCGGTGGTCGCGGTGGTCGAGGTCGAATGTCGCTCACCGCTCGAGGTCGAGCTGCGCCTGAGCGCGGACCTGCGCCCGATGTGGCCGGCCGGGCTCGGCGGGCAGCTCGCGCTCGCCGACGAGGAGAGCGGCGGCATCGCCCTCACCGAGGAGCTCGGCCGCTTCGCCGTGCTGGTCGCCTCGCCGGACGCCGAGCCGGCGCGGGTCAGCGCGGACCACGCGCTGCCGCGCGCGCCGCTCGCGCTGCGCGCCGTGGTCACGCCGGAGCGCGCGCGGCGCGGCCCGCTGGTCTTCGTCGTCGCCGGGGCCGAGGTGGATCCGGGGCCGCTGTCGGAGCTCGCGCGCCTCGGCGGCGAGGGCGCGGCCTGCGGCCACGCGCGCTCACGTCGCGCGCTCGGAGAGGCGCGGGCGCTCTACCGCCGGCTCGCACGCGGCTGGAGCGAGGCCGAGAACGGCCTGGAGGAACGCTGGCAGCGCTTCCTCGCGCGGACGGCGCGCCTGGCGAGCGGCGATCCGCTCCTGGACGAGGCCTTCCTGTGGGCGAAGGTCGCGATCGAGCGCGCGTGGGTCGAGGTCGATGGCGTCGGCCGCGGCCTGGTGGCGGGCCTGGCGCCGAGCGGCGCCGGCGAGCGGCCCGGCTTCGGGTGGATCTTCGACGGCGACGCGCTGTTCGCCTCGCGCGCGATGGCGGGCTACGGCGATTTCGAGGGCGCCGCGCGCGCGCTCGAGCTCGCCGCCTCGCGCCAGCGCGCCGACGGCAAGCTGATGCACGAGCTCGTGCTCTCGGCGCGCCTGTGCGACTGGCTCGGGCAGTATCCCTACGCCTACTACAAGGCGGACTCGACGCCCGCGTTCGTGGAGGCGCTCGAGCACCACTACGCGGCGTCGGGCGACCGCGCGCTGGCTTCGCGCCTCGCGCCGCACGCCGAGCGCGCCTACCGCTGGTCTCTCGGCGCGCTCGATCCCGACGGGCTCGTGTCGAACGCCAAGGCGGGGCTCGCGGCGGTCGAGGCCGGGCCGCTGGTCGGGACGATCCGTGCCGAGGTGTATCTCCAAGGCGCCTGGATCGCGGCGCTCGGGGCGCTCGAGCGATTGGCGCTTACCCTCGAGCGCGAGGAGCTGGCCGCGGAGGCCCGGGCGCGCTCGCGCGAGGCGCGCGAGGCCTTCGAGCGCTTCTGGTGCGAGGAGCACGGCCGCTATGGCTTCGCGCGGTTGGTGGACGGATCGCTGTGCGCCGACCTGACCGCTTACCTCGCGCAGCCGCTCTCGCATGGCGCCGGCGAGCCCGCGCGCGCGCTCGCCAGCGCCGAGGCGCTGAACACGCCCGCGCTGGCGACCGACTGGGGCGTGCGCTTCTTCGCCGGCGACTCCCCGGCCTACGACCCCGCGAGCTACAACACCGGCAGCGTCTTCCCCTTCGCGACGCACTTCGCCGTGCTGGCGCAGTACCGCTGGGGCCAGACCGCCGCCGGCTGGCAGCTCCTGCGCGCGATCCGCTCGCTGCACGGCTTCTCGGGCCTGGGCTTCATCCCCGAGCACCTCTACGGCGACCGGGCCGAGGCCCCGCCGCGCGGCGTGCCGCACCAGATCTTCTCGTCGGCCGCGCTCTTGCAATCGGTCTTGTACGGCCTGCTCGGCCTCGAGCTCGCGGCCGCCGAGGGGCTGCTCGTCTGGCGGCCGGCGCTCCCGCCCTCGCTCGGGCGGATCGCCCTGTCGGGTTTTCGCGTCGGCGCCTCGCGGCTCGACCTCGCCCTCGAGCGCGAGCGCGCCGGCGGCCGCACGCAGATCTCGGCGCGCGCGCGCCTGATCGAGGGGCCGCCCGTCAAGCTCGCATTCCGGCCATGGGTGCCCGCGCTGAGCCGCTGGATCGCCTGGCGCGCGGACGGACTTCCGATGGACGGCGGAGCGCTCGAGCCGATCGGCGGGGCGCTTCGCGTGCGCCTGCCGATCTTGCTCGAGGTCGCGGGCGAGCTCGAGCTCGAGCTGGAGTACGCCTCGGGCCCCGACCTCGAGCCGGAGATGCCGCCGCTCCCGGAGGGCGCGGCGAGCGAGGCCCTGCGCGTCGCCGGCGTCCGCCAGGGCGAGGACGGCGTCGCGTGGTCGCTGTGGGGCTTGGCGGGCCGCACCTACCGCCTGCCGTTCCACTCGGACCTGCCGCTCGCGCTCGACGGCGCGCGCCAGGTCGAGCCGGGCGCCCTCGAGGTCGCCTTCCCCGCCGGCGCGCCGGGCTTCGTCCCGCTGCGCGTCCGCGCCGAGCCCCGGGCGGAGGCCGAGCGTCCTTGAGCGCCCCCGACCCGCGCCCGCGCCGCCACGGGCTGCTCGACCGCTCGTCCCTCGCCACCAAGCCGCTCGACGGCGGCGGCGTGCGCGCCGTGCGAGTGCTGGCGGCGCACATCGAAGGCCACGCCTGCCGGATCACCACCTGGCGGCCGGAGCTGGAGGACGGCGCGCGGCCGCCGTCGCCGTCGCTGGTGCTCGCACGCGAGCCGCGCTACGAGCCGCTCGAGGCCGCGCCGCGCGGGGAGCCGGCGGCGCGTTTCGAGTCCGACGGCAGCACCGTGCGCGCGCAGGTGACGTTCACGCCGGGGACGAGCGTGTACGGCGCGGGCGAGGTGGCCGGCGGGCTCCTGCGCAACGGGCGCGCGGTGAAGCTCTGGAACACCGACGCTTGGCGCTACGGCGAGGAGCGGCCGGCGCTCTACCAGTCGCACCCCTACGTGGTCGCCGTGCGGCCCGACGGCAGCGCGGTCGGGCTCCTGGCGGACAGCGTGCGCCGGGGCATGATCGCGGTCGCCCTCGACGGCGTCGAGTTCCAGCTCGAGGCCGAGCCCTTCGACCTGCACGTGATCTCGGGCGCGGGGCCGATGGAGGTCGGCGAGGCGCTGGCGGCGCTGATCGGGAGGATCGCGCTGCCGCCCTTGTGGGCGCTCGGCTACCACCAGTGCCGGTGGTCCTACATGTCCGCCGACGAGGTGTTGCGCGTGGCCTGGGAGCTGCGCAAGCGGCGCATCCCGTGCGACGCGATCTGGCTCGACATCGACTCCATGGACCGGCTGCGCTCGTTCACCTGGAACGCGCAGTGCTTCCCCGACCCGAAGGGGCTGATCGAGGAGCTGCACGCGATGTCGCTGCGCGCGGTGACGATCCTGGACCCCGGGCTGGCCGTGGACCCGGCGTACGAGCCGTGCGCGAGCGGGCTCGCGGGCGACCACTTCGTGCACGACGCGCGCGGCGCTCCGGCGCGCGGCCGCGTGTGGCCGGGGATCTGCCACTTCCCCGACTTCACGCGCGAGGCGACGCGCACCTGGTGGGCCGCCATGGTGCGGCGCTATGTCGAGGCCGGGATGGACGGCCTGTGGATCGACATGAACGAGCCGTCGGTCTTCCGCACGCCGACCAAGACTCTTCCCGAGGACTGCGTGCACCGCGGGCTCGGCGGCGGAACGCACGGGCGCTTCCACAACCTCTATGGCCAGCTCATGGCGGAAGCGACGCACGAAGGCCTGCGCACGGCACGCCCCGAGGAGCGGCCGTTCATCCTGACGCGCTCGAACCACCTGTCCGGCTCGCGCTTCGCTGCGACGTGGACCGGCGACAACCAAGCCTCGTGGGACGACCTGCGCTGGTCGATCCCGATGACCCTGAGCCTGTCGATCTGCGGCCAGCCCTTCGCGGGCCCGGACATCGGCGGCTTCGACGGCGACCCGACGCCGGAGCTCTTCGCGCGCTGGTTCGAGCTGGCCGCCTACCTGCCGTTCGCGCGCGGCCACGGCGAGAAGACCTCGTGCCGCAAGGAGCCCTGGAGCTTCGGCCCCGAGACCGAGGCCTGCGTTCGCGCCGCACTCGAGCGCCGCATGCGGCTCCTCCCCTACCTGTACACACTCTTCCGCGACGCCGAGCAGCGCGGCCACCCGATCGTCCGCCCGCTGTTCTACGCCGACCCACGCGACGCGGAGCTGCGCGAGCTCGACGACGCCTTCCTGCTCGGCCCCGACCTCTTGGTCGCCCCCGTGGTCGAGCCCGCGGCGCGCACGCGCCGCGTCCTCCTGCCGCGCCCCGCCGAGGGCTGGTACGCCTTCCACGAAGGCCAGACCCTGCTCACCGACCGCAGCCTCGAAGTCGAGGCCCCGCTGGGCACGACGCCGGTCTTCGCCCGCGCCGGCGCGATCCTGCCGCTCGCGCCGCCCTTGCAGCACAGCGGGGAGCTCGCCACGGCCCCGCTCGAGCTGCACGTCTTCCTCGACCGCGCCGGCCGCGCGCGGGGATCGCTGTACGAGGATGCCGGCGCCGGCCTCGACTACCAGCGCGGCCTGTACCGCCTGACGCGCTTCGAGGCGCGCGTCGAGAACGGCGAA
The DNA here is from genome assembly GCA_035546375.1 of Planctomycetota bacterium. GTDB lineage: Bacteria > Planctomycetota > UBA1135 > UBA1135 > DATKBQ01. Next base: position 19,889 of record DATKBQ010000437.1, read on the forward strand.
CTGGTGCTCGAGGAGCAGCTCGAAGGCAGCTTCGAGCCGCCCGACCGACCGCGCAGCGTCGTCGTGCACGGCGGGACCCTCTCCACCTCGCCTCGGACATGACCCCCGAAGCCGAAGAGTGGCGGTGGTACCTCCAGGGTGCCGATCTGGTCCTCGAGCGGGTTGCCGAGCTGGAGGCGCGCCTGGTGCAGGATCCGGAGGACTTCGAATCGCGTTCCAAGGTTCTCGGTGCGCTCCTCATGCCGCAACTCGAGAAGCCCGAACTGCGTGCGCGGTTCGATCCCCATGCTGAGTGGCTGATCCGACGCCGGCCGGATTCGATTCTTGCGCGGACCATTCCACTCACTGCCTATGCGTGGAGTGAAGAGGACCGCAGACGCCGACATGGCGCCATCTGGCAGGAGATCGTCGACGCGCGCGGCGATGAATCCGCCGTCCTGGGCAACGCAGCGCAGTTCTTCACGTTCCAGGAACCCGCAAGGGCCAAGCAACTCCTGCTGCGCGCAAGAAAGCTCGATCCCAAAGACGGTCGATGGCCCGCAGAGCTAGGGAAGATCGCGCTCCGGGCCGCCGAACGCGCCGAGGAAGCGGATGCCACACGGTCGTTTTCGGAGGCGCTCGAGTACTTGGAGGAATCCCTCGCGAAGGTTGGCGATCACGAGGAGCGCTCCGATTGGCTCGGGCGGACGGCTGAAGCCGCTCTGGGCCTTGGCGATCACGCCAAGGCCACTACCTATGCACGCCAACTCTTGCTTCATGCCCAAGGCTCCGGCGACAGCGGGGATCGCGGGAACGCCGTGCACGACGGCAATCGAGTCCTTGGATTCGTGGCCTTGCGCGATGGACGCATCGAGGAGGCGTGCGAGCGCTTGATCGAGTCGGGCAAGACTCCAGGTTCTCCCCAGCTCGATTCATTCGGGCCCCAGTTCGATTTGGCAAGCGAGCTGCTCGAGCGCGGCCAGCGAGCCGCCGTGCTCGAGTACCTGGAGCTCTGCTCGCGGTTCTGGCGGAACGCGAGCGTCAAGGTCTGGATCGAGGAGATGCACCAAGGCCTCAGCCCGCAGTTGCGGCGTTTCGGCATCTGAAGCTGCCGGTGCAGCCGCGAGCCACCGAGCGGTAGGCTGCACCCGCCCGGCGATGCGCTGTCCGCTTCGAGCAGCTCGTCCCGCTCCCGGGGGCGCCGCCATTCAGGCGGAGGGGGGCGGCACGGAACCACCGGCCTACGGCACCGGACAGGCGGTCCTGGACGTCAAGATCGCAAAACTCGAGCAGTGGAGGAACCAGAATTGCCCCTAGAGGCTCGATTGAGCGGACCTCGTACTGTCGCCAGGCTCCTTCTCGGGTTCGCTGGCCTCCTCCCCGGCTGCACCTGCCCGGAGTCTGGTCCTGGGCACGACTCGACCCAGCTGGAGACGGTGATGGAAGCAGCCAAGACAGCGGCCCAAGCCTTCCTGACTCAACGAGCCAAGGACGCCGGCTCGGGCGAAACCTTCGTGTTCGAGAGCCTGGCAGAGGAGGGCTCCGAGATCGTGTTGAAGTACCGCGCTCATCACCCCGATTGGGTGATCCGCACTCACTCCCTCGTCACGGTCGCATACGACCCGCGCACGAAGACGGTTCGCTTCGTCGGCCGCTGATGTCGCGAGCCGCCGCAGGCGTCCTGATCTCCGGCCTCCTGGACCTGCGCGCCTTGTTGCTTCCTCGATCGGCCGCCCTCGAGCGTGTACCTTCGTGCGCGCCCTAGCGCAGCGCCCGGCTCGCGAGCCACACGGCGCGCAACGGCGCTCGAGGCATCCCGAAGGGATGTCTCGCGTCACGCGGACGACACAAGCGGCGAGGTGAGGAAAAAAACGGATTTCTGCGAAACCAACCTCGCGCTCGAGCGTTCTACATGTGCGATGGCTCGCACGAAGCTCGTCCAGTTCGAGTTCCCCTTCCGCAGCAGGGGCGGCCCGCGACCCGGATCCGGTCGCAAGCCGAACGGTCCGCGCGCCGGAGTGCCGCACGGGCCGCGCGCTCCGCTTGCCGCGCGCTACCCCGTGCACGTCATTGCGCGTCTGCGCGCGGGCCTGCCGAGCCTGAGACGCAAAGATGCCTACCGCGCGATCCTGCGCGCATTCGAGGGCGGCGCCGAACGGAACGGCTTCCGT
>DATKBQ010000438.1:0-3408 GCA_035546375.1 Planctomycetota bacterium
CTTCGAGGCGGCGCGCGGCGGCGGTGCGCCACCGCGCTGGGGGCCGGCGCAGGGCTTCACGTGGACGATGGCTGGCGCCGTGCCCAGCGCGGTCCGGCTGGAGCCTGCGCCGAAGGGTTCGTAGGGCCGACGGCCTGCATCGCTTCAGGGGAGCGCGGGGTCGGAGACAGCCTTCGATCAGGGGTCGTGGGACCACAGATCGCGCCGCAAGAGCCGCCCCCACCGCGCGTCGTACGGGTGGACCTCGTGGACTCGCAGCGCGCCGCGGTAGACGGGAAGGCCCGAGTTGGCCCACTCGAAGATCGAGCCCTCGACGTTGGCCACGTTGGTGAAGCCGTGCGCGGAGAGCTGCTGCGCCAAGGAGGCCGAGCGGTAGCCGACCGAGCAGTAGACGAGCACCGGATCACCCTTCCGGGTGTTCGACAGCGCCGCGAGCGCCTCCTCCTTGGAGGGGACGTGGATGGCGTCCTGTAGGTGGCTGACCTCGAACTCCTCGCTGCTGCGCGCGTCGAGGAGCACGGGGCGCGAGTCCACGGGACCCTCGAGGCGCCGCTGCAACTCGGCCACGCTCACGGAGCGGACGTGCGGGAATTCCTCGCGCACGCCGGCCTTCACCGACGGCCAGTCCAGCTCCCCGCCGCCGCACGCCACGTAGAGCGCGAGCCACCAAGCCGCGAAGCGCGCCGAAGAACGAAGACTCGGGATCGCCTTCAAGAGGGCACGGTCGCGAGCGGAGCCCGGCCCGCGCGTTCGTCGCGGACGGCGCACGCGACCAGGACGCCGGCGCGCGCATCGGGCACGAGGCGCTCGAGCCCGCGGTACCAGGAGCTGCGCGGGAGTGGCACGGGCGGGAAGCGGACGCTGGATCGGACCTGCTCAACTCGCCAGCCGGCGGCGTGCAGGCCGCTCACCAGCTCGCCTCTCGTGAAGAAGCGGCCGGTGTAGTAGGTCCTCGAGCTCCAGGGGCGTCGCAGCCGGCGGCTCCACTCCCAGCACCCGCGGCGGTTGAGCACGCCGATCACGGCGCGGGCGCCGGGCGCGGCGACCCGGTGCAGCTCGGCCAGGGCGCGGGAGGGGTCGGCGACGAACTCCAGGCAGTTGATCGAGAGGACGAAATCGAAGGCGCCGTCGGGGAACGGCAGCCGCTCGACGGAGGCGCACAGGGCTGCGCCGCGGCGTCCTCGCGCCTCGAGCCGCTCGTTGGCGCTGCGCGCCATCTCGAGGCTGCAGTCGGCGGCGACGATCTCCGTCGCCGGGTCGAAGGCGTCGAGGAAGGTCAGGATCGGCCCGCAACCGGCGTCGAGAGCCAGTCTCGCCTTGCGCTCGGCGATCCACGGCTCGAGCACGGCCTCGAGGCTGCGGCGGTAGGCATGGCCGAGCGGCCGGTCGAACCACGCCGCGTAGTCGCGCCGGCGCGACCAGCCCTTCGGCCCGGCCGGCTTGCTGGAGACGTGCGCCACGGCCGCGAGTCTGCCGCCGCCCGGCGCCGCCGTCGACCGGCGCGGTCGAGCCGCGGCGGGACTTCAAGCTTTCCGGAGGTCCTGCCGACACGGACCGGAGGCCTCGCACGGCCGCACCGCGCGGTCGCCGTCGATGATCCGCACCCTCGTAGCCCTCGCGCTCGCCCTGATCCTCGGACTCCTCGGAGTCCTGTGGCTGCCGTACGAGGCGCCTGCGCCGACCGATCCGACGGGTCTCCAGCCCGGGACGGCGTCGCCGGATGTTCATCCACTGCTCGATCCGCGGCAGTCGGCGAGCGAGCGCGTGATCGTCGAGGCATCGCGGAGCTCGAGCGAGAACGCCCTGGAAGAAGCGACGCCGACTCAGGCTGGAGCGCCTGGATTCCTGGTGCGTGTGCAGGCACCGGACGGCAACCCGCTCTCTGGCGCCCGGGTCCAGTGGATCGGCCCGGGGGCATCGATCGAGGGGACGAGCGATGCGGACGGGTCTTGTCGCCTTGCGTGGCCGCCGAAGGGCACGCGCGCCGAGCTGGCGGTGAGCGCCGAAGGGTTCTTCCCGCATCGCCAGCAGCACATCGCGGCAGAGACGAAGATCACGCTCTACCCGCTCGCGAGGCTCTCGGGCCGCGTGCTCGACCGCGAGAGCGGTGCGCCGATCGCCGGGGCACGCCTGCGCGTGATCTGGGGTCGCGACGGCGAGCCGGTCGTCTCCGATGCGGCCGGCCGCTACGACGCGCTGGCTGTACCCCATGGGTGCAGCTTCCCCCTCTCGGTCGAGGCGCACGCCTACCAGCAGATCATTACGCCGCTCATCCTGCGCGCTGACGATTCCTCGCCGGCTCACGACGTGCTGCTCGATCGCGCCCTGGTCGCCCGCTTCGTGGTGCTCGATCTCACGAGCGGGGAGCCGCTCGGCGGAGCGCTCGTCCAGGGCAGGTCGGCAACCTACGCGACGGACGACGAGGGATTGGTGGAGGTCGATCGCTCGTTCCGCCGCGCGGACGAGTCCCATCGGATCTACGTCCGCGCTCCCGGTCATTGCGCGACCGTCTTCGAGCTGAAGGACCTGGGCTCCCTTGCCACTCCGATACCCCTCCGGGTGCCGCGAAGCTGTCGCATCGAAGGCGTCGTGCTCGATCCCGACGGCGTGGCAATCCGCGGAATCCGCGTGACGGCGAGCTTCGAAGGTAAGGAATTCGAGGAGATTGACGTAAGCGACGGCGTGCGCAGGCCCCGGAGATATCCGGACTGGCCCTCGAATGCTCATCTCGACCTGTCGGCGTCCAACCACCAACGCGAATACACCGGCGAGCTGGAGCAGTTCGCCTTCGACGGTTTCCCAGCCGGACTGCGAAACGTCCGGCTCGAGGTGCACCGCGAGGACGCCGTGCTCGCTCGCCGCGACGTGGGGCCGCTCGACGTGCCCGGGAGCATCGTCCGCGTGGAGATCCGGCTCGAGCCGCCGAACGGGTCGATCGTTCGCGGGAAGCTCTTGCTCAATGGCGAGCCCGTCTCGGGTCGCGTCCGCTGGCACGGCGCGACGCTCGAGGGCTCGAGCGAAGTGACCGCAGACGGTCGCTACGAGCTGGTTGACGTCGAAGCGGGCCCGGTGACGCTGATCGGCGAGCCGCAGACGCGCGAGATGACGCTCCCGAAGGCTGGGCGGGCCGAGCGGCGGATCCAGCTCGAGCGCGGGGCCCAGGTCGAGTGCGACCTCGCCGCGGAACTCTCGATGTCGTCGATCGGCGGCAGGGTGGTCGCTCCCGACGGGAGGCCGTACGCCGGAGCGGTGATCCGGCTTGGCATGCAGTCTCCGGCGGGCTCGTTCAAGTCGACGAGCGGCGAGGACGGGACCTGGACGGCGATGGTTCCCCAGACCGACGCGGAATTCCGAGTCAGCACGGAGCTCGTCACCCAGGAGGGCGAGCTCGTGGCGCACGCCGGAGAC
>DATKBQ010000439.1:0-2906 GCA_035546375.1 Planctomycetota bacterium
GGGCGAGGCGCGCCCCGCCCATCGGCGCGCGGACGTTCATGCCGACTTCGAGCGGAAGGGCAGCGGCTGGATGCGGCTGCGCAGCAGGGAGCTGAGGACGCGGCGCAGGCGCTCCTCGTCGAGGTTGCCGATCATGCGCCCGTTGCTCGCGATGGACAGCGCGCCGGACTCCTCCGAGACGACGACCACCACGGCATCGCTCTGCGCGCTGATCGAGAGCGCGGCGCGGTGCCTCATCCCGTAGCGGTGCGTGAACCGCTCCGGCGTCTCGTCCAGCGGCAGCAGGCAGGCCGCGGCCAAGACGACCGCCCCGCGCACGATCAGCGCGCCGTCGTGCAGCGGCGAGCGGGACATGAAGAGCGAGGCCAGCAGCTCCGCGGTCAGCTTCCCGTTCACCGGCACGCCCGTCTCGCTGAAGTCCTGCAGTCCCGTGCCGCGCTCGATGACGATCAGCGCTCCGTTGGACTGCTGCTTCACCAGGAGCGCCCCGCGGACGACCTCCTCGACGACCACGTCCACCTCTTCCTCGGAGGTTGGCGCGAGGAAGCGGTCGAGAGCACCGAGGCGGCCGAGCTGACCGAGCGCGCGGCGCAGCTCGGGCTGGAAGATCACAGGGATCGCGACCAAGGCCGCGACGCCAAGGAACTGCAGGGCCAGCGTCGTCAGCGTGAACTTCAACAGGACCGCGATGACATAGATCACGACGAGCACCAGCACGCCGAGCAAGAGCTGCACCGCGCGCGTGCCGCGTATCAGGACGAACCCGTAGTACACGGCCACCGCGACGATGAGGATGTCGACAACGTTGTTCCAGCCGAGCTGCTGATCCGGGATCAGCGCCGCGAGGAAGTCCCGCAGCCCGCCCATCAGAGGGACTGGCCGATCCGCTCGACCTGCGCGGCCCGCTCCTCCTCACCGGCGAGCTGGAGCACGCGCGACAGGAGCGTGGCGCGGTCCGTCGCGATGTCGCGGCGGCCGAGGGCGCTGGCGACAGCGATGAGCTCGAGGGCCGCGTCGTGGACCACGGTGCCGGAGGCGACGAGCGAGAGCAGCAGGTCGCTCGCGGCGTGCGTCTTCCCCGCGTCCAGCAGGGCCGAGGCCGCTTCGATCGCCGCCGCACCCGCGCCCGGATCACTCGCCGCCATGAGCAGCGCCGCCCGCTCCTCGAGCGCGAACGCGTCTAAGGCCGGTGGTGGGTCGGGAGGTGCCTCGAGCGACGACCCCATCGCCGCGGCCATCAGCGCCTCGCGCTCGTCGGCCGGAGCCGGCTCGGCGTCGGCAGGCTCCGGAGTGGCCCACCCGTCCGTGGTCGGCTCGGCGCTCGCCCGGCCGAAGAGCGCGGTGCGCTCGTCGATGACCGGGCGGGATGGTGCGGCCTCGGGCTCGCGAGCCAGCACGCGCATCGGCGCGGCGTCGCCCGGGCCGAGCGTGCTCTTGCCCAGACCCAGCGAGCGCGCCATCTCGTGCAGCGCAGGGATCTCGCCGAAGGTCTCGAGGGCGTACATGCCCTCGAGCTTGGCGCGCTCGGGATCGCCCGCCGTCAGCTCGAGCTGCGTGAAGCGGACGTACTCGGCCGCGGCGGCGCCGATGTCGCCGGCGAGCGCCAGCCCCGCCGCGAGACGGCGGTGCGCCGCGAGGTCGAGCGGGTCGAGCTGTACCGCCTCACGGAGCAGGTCGATGGCGATGGCTCGCTCCCCAGACTGGGACAGGACGGCGGCGCCCTCGCGGAGCGTCGCCAGTGCCGCGGCGCGGTCGCCGAGCTCGACCTGGACGCGCGCCAGCCCGCGGTAGCCGCCGTCGGCCTTCGGGAACTTAGACACGAGGTAGCGGAACTGCTCCTCGGCCTGACGCAGCCGCCCGGCCTGCAGGTGCTTCAGCCCCGAGGCGAGCGCGACCTTGTAGTTGAAGTCCTGAACGGTCTTCACCGTCGCTAGTGTGCTCCCGACGTGCGCGTGCCCGCTACGCGGGCCGAGGAGAGCCCTAGCGCTTGGTGAACTGCGGCGCCTTGCGGGCGCGCTTCAGTCCGGGCTTCTTGCGCTCCTTGGCGCGCGGATCCCGGGTCAGCAGACCGGCCTTGCGGAGCGCCGCGCGGTGCTCCGGGTCCACCTGGAGCAGGGCACGGGCGACGCCGTGCGAGATCGCGCCGATCTGGCCGCTGTGTCCGCCGCCCTCCACCTTCACCATCGCGTTGAACCGGCGGACCTGATTCGTGACCTGAAAGGGCAGGAGGGCCAGGTCGGACGTGTTGCCCTTCCCGAAGTAATCCTCGAGCTCCTTCCCGTTCACGATGACGTTGCCGTCGCCGGGGACGAGGCGCACGCGCGCGATGGACGTCTTCCGGCGCCCGGTGCCCTGGAAATACGGAAGTGTCTTCATGCCATGGCCTCCTTGCTGATGGGCTCCGGACGCTGCGCCTCGTGAGGGTGCTCCGAGCCGGTGTAAACGAAGAGCTTGCGGGCCATCTTCTCGCCGAGCCGGTTGCGCGGGAGCATCCCGCGCACCGCGCGGCGGATGACCTCCTCCGGACGACGCTCGAGCAGTTGCTCGAGTGTCTCGGCCCTGAAGCCGCCGGGGTAGTTCGAGTGCCGGAAGTACTGCTTGGCCTTCATCTTCTTGCCAGTGACGCGAATGCGTCCCGCGTTGAGGACGATCACGGCGTCGCCGACGTCGAGGTGCGTGCTGAACGCGGCCTTGTGCTTGCCGCGGAGAAGGGCGGCGATGCGGGTGGCAAGGCGACCCAGGGTGGCCCCGTCGGCGTCGACGATCCACCAGCGCCGCTCGATGTCACTCGGCTTGACCGTGTACGTGCTCACTTCTTCTCGCCCTTCCGCCTATTCGTCGTCTTCGTGCGCGCTTGACCGCTCCGCCACTCCGTCGTAGCTCACCCGGATGAGGCAGAGCCCCTG
>DATKBQ010000440.1:0-2057 GCA_035546375.1 Planctomycetota bacterium
TGGAAGGCCGTCGCGGCGCAGGCCGAGGCGGAGAAGGAGGCCGCCGAGCGGGCGAAGGCGAGCCAGGAGTGCGCCCACGCCGCCCTGGAAAGGGCGATGGAGTGGGACCCCGCCGCGGTCGACTTCGCGCGCCTCTCCCAGGATCTCGGCATGGACGGCTTCGAGGCGCTGCTCGTCCGGGCTTCGAAGGCCTACGGGCGCCATCACTCCGAGCGCGATCCAGGCGGCGCGCTCTTCGACTGGTGGCTCGGCTACGCGCACTACGCGCAGCAGGAGCACGCCGAGGCCGAGCCGGCCTTCACGCGCGCGGTCACGCGCAACCCGGGCTTCGTCAACTCCTGGTACTACATCTTCCGCTCGGCCTACGCGCTCCAGGACTACGGGCGCGCCGTCGAGGCGCTGCGCAAGGGCAACGCGGCCCACGCGCCGTCGCTGGTCCAGGCGCTGGCCGGCGAGCGCGACCTGAACGTCCAGATCCTCACCTACCTGGAGGGCTGGAGCGCGAACCCGCAGAAGCACGCAGGGAAGTCCCTGCTCGAGGACGCGGCGCTGATGAGCGAGCTCCTGACCCAGCTCGCGCCGGACAACGCGCAGTACTGGAACAACCTCGGGCTCTTCCTGCGCGACCACGGCGAGGAGCTGTCGCGCAAGAAGGGGACCGACCCCGAGGAGCTCGCGCAGCTCTGGGAGCGCGCCTACCAGGCCTACCAGAAGACGCTCGAGCTGGCGCCCGACCACCCGGCGTACCTGAACGACACCGCGGTGATGCTGCACTACTACCTGAAGCGGGACTTCGCGAGGGCGAAGGAGATGTACCAGCGCTCGAACGAGCGGGCCAAGGAGGAGCTGGCGCGCAAGGACCTCTCCGAGGGGGACCGCGAATGGTTCCAGATCGCGCTACGCGACTCCGCCGACAACTTGCGCAAGCTCGAGGCGCTCATGAAGAAGGCTCCCGGGGCACCGGGAGAGCCGCCCGAGCGCCCTTCGCCCCCTTCGGACGGGGAGGAGCGCGACTGAGGCCCACGGGGCTTCGAGGTCCCCGTGGAGCTGCCGGTCCGGATCCGCCGCACACCCGGCCCCGAGCCGGTGATCTCGGTCGACGGCGCGTGGGACGCGCCGGGCTTGAACCTCAGCCACTGGCCGGGGAACCGCACGCCGCGCGAGCTGCGCCACGACCTGTCCACCGGGGTCGCGCTGCGCTTCGCGCGCCTGTCGCCCGAGCGCAGGGCGGAGCTGGCGAGCGGTTGCGTCGCGATCGTCAACAACCACTACGACACCGACGGGAGCTGCGCGCTGTTCTCGGTGCGCCACCCCTCGCGGGCGCTGGCGCTCGAGCAGGCGCTGCTCGACGCCGCGGCGGCCGGCGACTTCTACCGGCTGCCGTCCGAGCGCGCGTTCTGCATCGACGCGATCGTGCACGGCCTGGGTGATCCGGAGCGCTCGCCGATCGCGCTCGCGGGCCTGGACGAGCTCGCCCGCCATCAGGCGGCGACCGATCTCTTGATGGACGAGCTGCCGGCCATCCTCGAGGGAGACCTGACACCCTGGCGCGCCCTCTGGGAGGAGCCTCTCGAGGCCTTGCGCGCCGACCTCGCCGCGCTCGAAGGCTGCGAGCGCGACGCGGTCGCGCACCTCGACTGGACGGTCTACGCCGCGCGCGGTCCGGCCGCGGAATCGCTCGACCCCTGCCGCCACGCGCTCCTGGGAACGACGCGCTCCGACCGCGTCCTGTTCCTGGCCGAGACATTGGCCGGGACGCGCTGCCGGCTCGTGATCGGGACGCTGAGCTGGTTCGATCTCGACTCGCGCGCGCGCGAGCCGCGGCCGCGGCGGGGGGAGCTGGCCGAGCGCCTGAACGAGCTGGAGGGCAGCGATCCGGCGGGAGTGTGCGCCTGGCGGGCGCAGGACATCGAGAGCCCGTCGCCGGAGCTGTGGTTCGGGCTCGCGGAGCACGAGATGTTCGCCGATCGCTGCCCGGCCCTGAGGCCGAGCCGGATCGAGCCCGCGCGTCTGCGGCGCGAGATCGCGGACTGCCTGCGCGCCGCGGCGCCGCTGCC
>DATKBQ010000441.1:0-21596 GCA_035546375.1 Planctomycetota bacterium
GTTCTGGCGGCAGTCGAACGCGCTCGTCGCGGGGCGCAAGCTCTACGAGCGCGCGCGCGAGCTCGACCCCGCCTTCACCTGCGCGAAGATCTTCTGGTGGTGGAACCTCGGCGCGGCGGTCGACTGGTCGATCACGCCGAGGCCGTTCTACCCGGCCGACGGGCGCAAGATCCCGGCGGTCTACGGCTGGCCGCGCTCCTACGCCACGGACCTCGAGCGCGAGCTCGGGCCCTTCCCGTTCTTCGACTTCTGGGGGCCGCGCTCGGGCCTGCCCTCGAGCCGCTGGATCGCGGACGCGGCGATCCGCACGCTCGAGGTGCATCGGCCGGCGCTGACCCTGGTCTACCTGCCGCACCTCGACTACTCGCACCAGCGTTGGGGGCCGAGGGATCCGCGCTCGCTCGAGGCGGTGCGCGAGGTCGACGCGGTCTTTCGCGACCTGCGCGAGGCCGCGCGGCGCCTGGACGTCGAGGTGGTCGTCGTCAGCGAGTACGGCCTCGAGGAGGTCGACACGCCGGTGCACGTCAACCGCGCGCTGCGGCGCGAGGGCCTGCTGGTCGTGCGCGAGACGCCGGCGGGCGAGCTGCTCGACACCTTCGCCAGCGGAGCCTTCGCCGTCGCCGACCACCAGGTGGCGCACGTCTACGCGCGCACCCCGGACGCGCTTCAACACGCGCGGGCGGTCCTGCGCAACCTCCCCGGCGTCGAGAGCGTGCTCGAGCGGCGCGAGCAGCGCAAGTTCGGCCTCGACCACCCGCGCTCCGGCGACCTCGTCGCGATCGCCGCGCCGCGCGCGTGGTTCACCTAATCCTACTGGCTGGACGACGAGCGCGCTCCCGACTTCGCGCGCACGGTCGACATCCACCGCAAGCCGGGCTACGACCCGTGCGAGCTGTTCCTCGACCCGGCGATCCGGCTGCCGCGCCTCAAGGTCGCGCGGCGCCTGGCCCGCAAGGCGCTCGGGATGCGCTACCTGATGGACGTGATCCCGCTCGACGCGACCCTGGTGCGCGGCAGCCACGGCCGCCTGCCGGCCGACCCGCTCGACGGGCCGGTGTTCCTGTGCTCGCGCCCGGTCGGCGAGTGCGGGCCCGAGCCGCCGCGCGGCGTCCTGAGCATGACCTCGGTGTGCGAGCGCGTCCTCCAACTCCTGGGCTCGACGGCCCTCGCGGCCAGCTAGAGATGCAGGTCTTGATCCTGGTACTGTCGCTCTGCGCCATCACCGCGGGCGCGGAGCTGCTCGTTCGCGGCGCCACCGTGATCGCGCTGCGCATGGGGCTCTCCTCGCTCTTCGTAGGGCTGACGATCGTCGGCTTCGGCACCTCGTCGCCCGAGCTCGGCGCGAGCCTGTTCGCGACGCTCGAGGGCTCGAACGAGGTGAGCGTCGGCAACGTCGTCGGCTCGAACGTCTTCAACATCGGCCTGATCCTGGGCGCGACGGCGCTCCTGAAGCCGATCCGGGTGCGCCTCGCCGCGGTCCGGCGCGATCTCCTGGTGGCTGTGGCGGCCTCGACCTTGCCGTGGGCGGCGGGCGGCCTGGGCGGCGAGCTGCCGCGCTGGTTGGGGGCGGCGATGGTCGCGGCGCTGGCGGCGTACCTCGGGCTGGCCTACCGCAGCGCGCGCCGTACCGGCGCCGAGGAAGCGCTCGCGGCGGAAGAGCTGCGCTCGACCTTTCACGTCGATCGGGCCCCGCGTCGATTGGCCGACAGGCTGGGCTTCAACGCGCTTCTCGTGGGGCTCGGCCTCGCCTTGCTCTTCGTCGGCTCGCGCGGGTTCGTGCTGTCGGCCATCGCGCTGGCGGCGGCCTTGGGGATCTCCGAGCTCGTCATCGGGCTCACGATCGTCTCGGCCGGGACCTCGCTGCCCGAGCTCGTCACCTCGATCGTCGCGGCGCGGCGCGGGAATCCCGACATCGCCATCGGCAACGTGATCGGCTCCAACATCTTCAACCTGCTGGGGATCCTGGGCGTCTGCGCGGTCGTGTCGCCGCAAGTCGTGCCGGCTCAAGTCTTGTGGCTCGATCTGCCCGTGATGTTCGTCGCGACGCTGGCCCTACTGCCGATCCTGCGCAGCGATGGTGCCATCTCGCGTAGCGAGGGCGGCCTCCTGCTCGGCGGTTACGGCGTGTACCTGGGCGCGATGTTCGTGCGCGGCGGGTAGGCCCGTGATCGTCATCGGATCCATGCATTCATCGCCGGGACCTTCCCTGGATCGACTTGCGGGGGCGGCGCCCTGATGCGGTCGCAGGAGGAGGAGGCGTTCCCGCGCGAGCCGATCCATCGGATCACGGGGCCGCTGGAGCGCTTCCTCCACGTCGAGGCGGCCAGCGGGGCCGTGCTGCTCGTGTGCGCGGCGGCGGCGCTCGCGATCGCGAACTCGGACTGGGCGGAGGCCTACCTCGCCTTCTGGGAAATGCCCCTGGGGCTCTCGCTCGGCGAATGGGAGCTGGAGCACTCGCTGCGTCACTGGGTGAACGACGGCCTGATGGCGATCTTCTTCTTCGTCATCGGCCTCGAGGTGAAACGCGAGATCGCCCTCGGCGAGCTGCGCTCCCCCAGGCGCGCCGCACTACCCCTCGCGGGCGCGCTTGGCGGCATGCTCGTCCCGGCAGGTGTCTACCTCCTCCTGCAAGGTAGCGGCCCGGCTCGGGACGGCTGGGGCATCCCGATGGCGACCGACATCGCCTTCGTGGTGGGGTGCATGGCGATCCTCGGACCGCGCATCCCGCCCGGCCTGCGAGTGTTCCTCCTCTCGCTCGCCATCGCCGACGACATCGGGGCCGTCCTCGCGATCGCCATCGGCTACACCGACGCGATCCAGTGGATCGCGCTCGGGCTCGGCCTCGCCGGGATCCTGATCATCGCCCTGCTGGCCCGGATGGGGGTGCGCAGCCTGCTCGTCTACACGCTGTTCGGCACCGCCGTCTGGTTCGCCTTCCACGAGTCCGGCGTCCACGCGACGATCGCCGGCGTAATCCTCGGCCTCCAGACGCCTGCATCGACCTACCTCGAGCGCAGCCGCCTCGGCCGCCTGCTGGACCGAGCTCGTGGGCTCGTTCATGGTGAAGCTTGGGAGGAGGGCCGGCGGCGCGTCGATCAGGTCCGCGAGCTGCGCCGCGCGACGCGTGAGGCGGTCTCGCCGCTCGAGTACATCGAGAGCGTGCTGCACCCCTGGGTAGGCTTCGCGATCATGCCGATCTTCGCCCTGGCAAACGCCGGCGTGCCGTTCAGGCCCACCGACCTGCTCGACCCGGTCGCCGTCGCGGTCGCGGCAGGCCTCGTCGTCGGGAAGCCGCTCGGGGTCATTGCCTTCGCCGCCCTCGCCGTTCGCCTGCGCCTCACCACGCTCCCCGAGGGCGTGTCCTGGGGCGCGGTCGCTGGAGCCGCTTTCCTGGCCGGCATCGGGTTCACCATGGCCCTGTTCATCGCCGGCTTGGCGCTCGAGGGACCGGAGCTGGACGCGGCGAAGGTCGGGGTGCTCTCCGGCTCGGTGGTGGCCGCGGGGCTGGGTGCCGGCGTGCTCGTCTGGCGGCTGCCCAAGCCTTCCACCGGCGCGCGGTAGCGAGAGTCCCGGCGGCGCAACTCGGAGCTTGCCTGGTTGAGGTCGAGCCGTCGTTGGGTACCCTCGTGGTGCGGGACTGAACTCCGTTAGCATCGGATCATGACGGGTTGGGGATTCCTCGGGGCACGATTCCTGGGCGCGTTGCTGCTGGCCGGCCAGGACCCGGCGCCGCCCGCGGTGCCCCCCGCGGCGCCCTCGGCCGTGGAGCTGGGCCGCGAGCTCTGCCGGCGCATCGCATCCGCACCGGTCCTGCACGTCGTCGCCGAGGCGCTGCTGCTCTCGCCCGACGAGGAGCGGCCCGAGATCGTCCATCGCTGGCGACTGGAGATCGACACCTGGCTCGCCAAGGGCGGACGCTCGCGCTCCGTCCTGCGCTGGAGCGACGCCGCCGCGGGGGCCGAGGCGCCGCGCAAGGTGCTGGTCACGCTCTCCGACGGGAAGCGCGTCGCTTCGTGGGTCGAGGGCGAGGCGAGCTTCCGCTCGCGCAAGCAGCCCGGGCGGTTCGTCCCCTATCCGCTGCCGGATCTCTTCGCCGCGTTCGAGGGAGACGGGGAAGCGCACGTGCCGCCCATGGCCGACGCCCACGGCTTCGTCTGGAACGAGGAGCTGGGCTCGCTCCCGACCGTCGTGATCCTGACGGAGGGCGAGGAGCCCGAAGTGGTGACGTGGATCAGCTTCCGGACCAAGTCCGAGCCGGGGGCCGAGCTGGGCGGGAAGCAGGCCGGCGATCTGGCCGGGTATTGCACGCTCTTTCCCGAGGCCGCCGGCGGCGAGACGCTGCGCGCCGTCGTGAGCAAGCTCGAAGCGCTCCAGCACCTGCCGGAGGGCTTCCCGGGCTTCGCCCCGCCGCAGGGGATGAGCGAAGAGGCCCCCGCGGGCGAGGTCGAGGCGCGGCAGGACTGAGCCCGGCTGACGCGGCCGCCCGGCTCCCCCGCCGCGGCTTCGCGGCCCCCCCGCTCCCATCGGCCCCGGCGTACCCCCGGCGGAAGCGCGGTCCGACTGAAGGAGCGGCCCTCGCCGGGCCGATCCAGCCTGGGACGCGCCTCCCCGCGCCCCTTCGGGCCAGGCGAGCGCGCCGGAAAGGCAGGGGACATGCAGCAGAGGACTCGTTCCGGGCGGCGCCGCTCGGGCTTCACGCTGGTCGAGGTGATGATCGTCGTCGCGATCATCGCGATCGTGGCGTCGATCGCGATGCCCAAGCTCCAGCACGCGCGGACCTCGGCGAACGAGGTGAGCGCGGTGGCGACGCTGCGCGCCGTGCTCGCCTCCCAGAACCACTTGGTGTCCTCGCCGGCAATCGACACCGACGGGGATGGGATCGCCGAGTTCGGCTACTTCGCCGAGCTGGCTGGAACAGTGCCCGCCCGCATCAGCGTCGGCGGCGCGCCCGCGGCCGGCGTGCCGGGCACGGACGAGCTCGTGCCATCGCCGCTCTTGAGCAGCCTCGGCGGGGTCAACCAGAGCGTCGTCACGCGCGCCGGATACATCTTCCAGATCTGGTTGCCCGGTCCTAGCGCGGGCGGGCTCGTGCCGGGGATCCCCGAGGACCCGACCGGCGGCAAGACCGCCGCGGCGTTCCCGGATCCCGACTCGTCCGAGGGCGCATGGTGCGCCTACGCTTGGCCGCTGAGGGTGCGCTACAGCGGAACGCCGTGCTTCTTCGTCAACCAGGAAGGCGTGCTGATGCAGAGCCCCAACCGCGGTGCCGCACCCTATTCGGGGATCGGCAGCGGCCCGGGCTTCGACGCGGCCTTCTCCCAGGCGGGGAACATGACCTCGCCGATCGCGATCCACGGCGTGCTCGGCGCCGACGGGAACCTCTGGGTTCCCGTGCGGTAGCGGCGCCCCCGCGCTCGGGCGAGCGGCAACACCAGCCGCTCGCGGCACAACGCCAAGGCCAGCGCACGCCGGCAACACTGCGCAGACCCGCATCCGGGCCCCGCACACTCGCGGGCCCCGCTCTGCTAAGGTCGTCGCGGCGACACAGGGCGGAATGCGGCCCCGCGGGGAGCGCGGGGCTCGCACGGCCGCATCCCGGCTGGCGGCGACGGCGAGGAGGACGCGATGAAGGGGTTCTGCACCGCAACGGCGATCGGCGTCCTGGGGATCCTCGTGCTGCGGCCGGAGCCGCGCGCGCAGGAGGCTCCGGGCGATGCGATCTCGCGCGGGCGCTACATCGCCCAGCACGTCGCGATGTGCGTGGAGTGCCACACGCCGCGCGACTCCGCGGGCGATCGGATCGCCACCCGGCTCTTCCACGGCGCGCCGATCCCGGTGCGCTCGCCCTTCGCGGCGCAGGACTGGGCGTTCCGCGCGCCCCACATCGCCGGGCTGCCGGGCTACACGCGGGAGCAGGCGGTGCGGCTCCTGATCGAGGGCGTCACCGCGAGCGGAGGCACGCCGCGGCCGCCGATGCCGCCCTTCCGCATGAAGCGCGACGACGCCGAGGCGGTTGCCGCCTTCCTGAAGTCCCTGGAGTGAAGGTGCGGACCGCGCCCCGCCGGCGGGACGCGGTCCGCTGCTGGGATCGATCGAAGGGCGCTCGGCGCGCCGGATCAGGGGCAGTCGAACAGGTCGACGTTGATGTCGCCGTGGCTCGAGGGCACGAGCGCCGGTCCGGCGCTCGGTTGCTCGAGCACCTCGACTTCGAGCCAGCCCGACGCGCCGAAGCGCAAGTTGTTGCCGCTCGCCCCGAGCCCGACCTGGAAGGCCGGCCCGGTGCGCTCGATCGCGACGCGCGCGCCGGCGAGCGAGCCGAGCCCGGTCAGCTCGCCGTGCGTCGCGCGGTAGTAGCGCCAGGTGAGCACGTCGATCGGCTCGCCCGAAGGCGCGTAGACGAAGGCGGGCAGCTCGAGATTCGGGCTCCCCGCGGGCGGGTGGAAGGGCGTCGACGGCAGCGCGAGCCCGTCGAAGCGCACGTCGAGGGCGAAGCGCTGGCTCGGATCGCTGATCCTCGCGACGACGCCAGCGAGCTGCGCGGTGCCGTCCGGGTGCTCCACGAACTCGCCGCCGCTCTCGAAGACGAAGTCCTTGCCGATGCCGGGCAAGGTCAATGCGTGCTGGCCCGATGCGCCGAGCGCCGGATCGCCGAGCGCCGCCGAAGCGCAGTCGCGGCTTTCGTTCTCGAGCACGAGGTTCACGTCGCCGTCGTCGGGGAACCAGGGCAGCGCCGGCCCGGCCGCCGGCTGAGCCAGGACCTCGACCGTGAGCCAGCCCGAGGCCCCGTACTCCAGGCTCAAGCCGCTCGCGCCGAGCCCGACCTGGAACGCCGGACCCATGCGGCCGAGCCGCACCCGCGCGCCGGCGAGGTCCTCGAGGCCGATCAGGAAGCCGTCGGTCTCCGCGTAGTAGTGCCAGCTCGCGGGATCGACCGGTCCGCCGCCAGCCACGTACGCCTCGGGGAAGAGGTCCATCTTCGGGCTCCCCGCCGGCGCGTGGCCGCCCTCGCCCGGGCTGACGCGGCCGCGGAAGACGAGGTCGACGAAGAAGCGCTGCTCCGGCTCGCTCGCGCGAGCGATCACGCCGCTGAGCCGCGCGCTGCCGTCGGGATGCTCCACCAGGCGCCCGCCGGCGGCGAACGCGAAGTCCTGGCCGATTCCGGGCAGCCAGAACGCGTGGTTCGTGCTCCAGGAGCTGTACGCGAGGTCGACCGTGACCTCGCCTGCGCCCTGCGAGCCGTCCTCGCGCAAGTCGAGCGACAGCTCGCCGATGCCACCTACCGAGAGCAAGGGACCGCTCGCGGGCTGCTGCAGCACCGTCGCCGAGACCCTTCCCCAAGCGCCGTAGCCGATGTTCCGGTTGCTCGCTCCGAGGCCAACCTGGAGCGAGGCGCCGCTGCGCGAGAGCGAGACGAGCGCGCCCTGCCAAGGCCCGAGGCCGCGCAGGAGCCCCTCGACCTCGCGGTAGTAGTGCCACGTCGTGGTGTCCGCCGG
This sequence comes from Planctomycetota bacterium, assembly GCA_035546375.1. Lineage (GTDB taxonomy): Bacteria > Planctomycetota > UBA1135 > UBA1135 > DATKBQ01. The sequence continues at coordinate 7,494 of DATKBQ010000441.1, forward strand.
CCCGCCCGCCGCGGCGTAGGCGGCGGGAGCGAGCAGCTTCGACGGGCTGCCGGCCGGCGCCTTCAGCCCCGGTCCGACGCGCTTGGAGAGCGCCAGGTCGACGGCGAAGCGCTGCGTGGGGTCGCTCAGGCGCGTGACGACGCCGGTGAGACGCGCGCCGCCGTCGGAGCGCTCGACGAGCTGCCCGCCCGACTCGAGCACGAAGTCCTCGCCGATCCCGGGCAGCCGCAGCGCTCCGGAGGAGCCCGCGGAGTACTGGAGATCCGCGATCGCCTCCGAGCCGCACGAGATCTGAGCCTCGCGCAGCTCGGCGAACAGGATCCCCTCCTGGGTCGTAGTCGGCAGCGCCGGCCCCGCGGCGGGCTGCGCGGTCGCTTGGAACAAGAGCGTCGCGCAGGCTCCGTTCGCGACGTTGCGGTTGTTCGCGCCCACGCCGAGCTGGAAGGCGCTCGCCGGCTTCTTCGAGACGGTGATCCGCGCGCCGGCGAGCGCATCGAGCCCGCGCAGCGTCCCGTGCGCGTCGCCGTAGTAGTGCCAGGTCGAGCTGTCGACCGGCCCGCCGTTCTCCTTGTAGGCCGCCGGCAAGAGCTTCTTGTCCGGGCTCTCGGTGCCGTGGCCGGGCTCGCCCGGATCCATGCGGCCGAACAGCGTGAGGTTCACGAGCAGCGCCCGCTCGGGCTGGCTCGCGCTGCGCACGATGCCGGTGAGCGTCGCCCTGCCGCTCGAGTGCTCGGCGAGCTGCCCGCCGGCGACGAAGACGAGGTCCTCGGCGATCCCCGGCAGCTCGAGCGCCAGGCTGCCGCTGCCCGTCGAGTACACCGGATCCGCCGCCGCGGGCCCGGCCGCCAGGAAGGTCGAGGTCACCGCGGCCCCGCCGCCGCCACCCGAATGGTGGCAGGCGCCGAGGCCGAGTCCGAAGAGGAGCGTGAGCTGCGAGAGGTGTTTCGTGTGCATGGAGGGGGCCGTGTGCGTTTGCGGTGCGAACTTCCAGGGGATCCCGACCCTTCGCGACACCGCCCCGCGTTCTGCCGCGCGGGCTGCACGGAACTTCTTTCCGGACGAGGCCGGGCGGCGCTGGCGGGCCCGTTTCCGGCCCGTTCAACCGCCGCACACGAAACCTACCCCACCTTCGCCGCCGAGGAGGCAAGCGCGCGGATCCGCCAAGCCGAAGGCTCGAGGGACGCGAAGCGCCCGAGACGGGCACGCCGAGATCCACCCCGGCACGTGCGCGAAGGATGGTCGGGGCGAGAGGATTTGAACCTCCGACCTCTGCAACCCCATTGCAGCGCGCTAGCCAAACTGCGCCACGCCCCGACTCGAAGGGCGGGCATTCTAGGCGCGCGGGGGCGGGGCCTCAACAGGAACGGCAGGCCGGCCATGGCGTTGGACAGGGACCTCGAGGCCGGACCGGGCGCGCTCAGGGCACGATCCGCTCGCTCATCGCGATCATGATCGAGCCCGTCACGGCCGTGATCACGGTCAGGACGAGCACAACCATCGCGCACCAGAAGTGCACCGGCCTCCAGCTGCGGTTGCGCAGGGTGGCGATGCCGGTCGAGAGCGGGAGCAGGTAGGCGACCGTCGCGACCTTTGCCAGCGACAGGTGGATCGGCGTGATCATGCCGGCCGAGCGCAGGTCGTAGTGCTGGCCGAGGCGCTCGGCGAAGTAGATCGTCACGCCCAGCGAGCCCACGGCGAGGGCGACCAGCGGGATGTGCAGCGCCACGAGGCCGCGCACACCGGTCGTGACCACGAGCGCGAGCAAGATCAGGGTCGCGCTCAGCGCGATCGGAAAGCCGAGATCGGGGTCCACTCAGCCGAAGCCCTGCATCTCGGCCACGGGCTCGCGCCGCATGAGATCGAGCACCGCCCCGCGCGGGTCCTTCCCTTCGAAGAGGATCGCGTGGACCTCGCTCGCGATCGGCATCAGGGCGGCCCCGAGCTCGGCCTCGGGGCCGAACAGCGCCTTGGTGGTCCAGACGCCCTCGGCCACCGACTTCATGCCCGCGAGCACCTCCTCGAGCGTCGCGCCGCGGCCGATCGCCTCGCCGACCGATCGGTTGCGCGAATGGCGCGAGCAGCAGGTGGTCACCAGGTCGCCGATCCCGGCCAGGCCGAAGAACGTCTCGATCCGCGCGCCGCGCGCCTGCCCGAACCGCGCCATCTCGACCATCCCGCGCGTCAAGAGCGCCGCCTTCGCGTTGTCGCCGAGCTCCAGCCCGTCGCTGATCCCCGCGGCGATCGCGATCACGTTCTTGAGCGCGCCGCCCAGCTCGACGCCGACCTCGTCGTCGCTGGTGTAGACGCGGAAGGTGTCGCAGCACAGGGTCGCCTGGACCAGCCGCGCCAGCGCCGGGTCGCCGCTCGCAGCCACCACCGATGCGGGCTTGAGGCGGCCCACCTCCTCGGCGTGGCTCGGGCCGCTGAGCACGCAGATCGGCCGTTCGCCGAGCACGTCCGCCAGGATCCGGCTCGGCCTGTGCAGCGTCTCGACCTCCAGCCCCTTGGTGGCGGAGACGATCGGCACGTAGCCCGGCAGCGCGTCCTCGAACAGCTCGGCGACCTTCCGTAGGAACTGGGTGGGCACCGCGCTGATCGCCAGGTCGATCCCCTCGGAGGCCGAGTACGCGTCGGCCGAGAAGGCGATCCCCTCCGGAAGCGGCACGCCAGGCAGGAAGCGTCGGTTCTCGCGCGTCTCGCGCAGCTCGTCCGCCTGCTCGAGGAACGCGCTCCACAGCGTGGTCGCGATGCCCTTGCGGGCGAGCAGGATCGCGAGCGCCGTGCCCCAGCCGCCGTCGCCGATCACGAGCGCGCGGCGCACGCCGCGCTGCGCCAGCTCCTCGACGCTGTTCACAGCCGGTCTCTCTGGGGCTCTCCCCCGGGCTCGCGCCGCGCGAACGCCTTGGGCTCGGTCCCGGCCAGCATGCGCGCGATGTTCTTCCGGTGGCGCACCAGAATCAACAGCGCGAGCAGCCCGGCGCCGGCCACGACCTCGGGCGCCCGCTCGCGCCAGAGCACCCACGCCGCGGCCACGAAGGCCAGGCCCATCAGCATCGAGGCGAGCCCGGTGAAGCGCGTCGCCGCCAGGGTGGCGAGCCACACCGCCCCGCCGGCGAGGAAGATCCGCCAATCGATCGCGAGCAGGGCACCGCAGCCGGTGGCCACTCCCTTGCCGCCGCGGAAGCGCAGGTACACCGGGAAGCAGTGCCCCACCACGGCCGCGGTCCCGCAAGCCACCTGTAGCTCGCGCGGCGAGAGCCCGCCGCCCGCGGCCGGAGCCGCCAGGAGCACCGGGACGAGCCCCTTCAGGAAGTCCAGCGCGAACACGGCCAAGCCGACGGGCTTGCCTGCCGCGCGCATGGCGTTCGTCGCGCCGATGTTGCCGCTACCGACCTGACGCAGGTCGACGCCCCGGGAGGCGCGGACGAGCAGGAGCCCGAAGGGCACGGCCCCGACGAGATAGGAGGCGAGGATCGCGGCGGCATCCAGGAACGACATGGTACGGGCGGCGCTCAGTCTAGACTCCGCCGTGCCTCGGCCCTCCGAGGAGGGCATGCCGCCCGGCCGGAGCGAGCGGCGAGACTAGACTGGGCCGCGGCATGGCCGGCGCGCCTCTGGGTCCCACGCTGGGCGTCGACACGGGCGGCACGTTCACCGACCTGGTCCTCGTCTCCCCCGGGAGCGCGGCGCGCTTCGCGAAGCTCTCCTCGACCCCCGCCGAGCCCGCGCGGGCGGTCGTCGACGGCATCGCGAGCCTCGCCGGCGAAACCTCGGGCGTGCACGTGGTCCACGGCACGACCGTGGCGCTCAACGCGCTGCTCACCGGCCGGACCGCGCGCACGGCCTTGGTCACCAACGCCGGCTTCGTCGACTTGATCGAGATCGGCCGGCAGGACCGGCCGGAGCTCTACGCGCTGCACCCGCAGAAACCCGAGCCGCTCGTGCCGCGCGAGCTGCGCTTCGAGATCGCCCAGCGCAGCTGGCCCTCGCCGGATGGCCGCGGCCTGACGCACGTCAAAGCGCCCTCGCGAGCTGACCTCGAACGCCTGGCGCGTCGGCTGAAGCGGGCGGCACCCGAGGCGGTCGCCGTGTGCCTGCTCCATTCCTACGCCGACCCCGAGATCGAGCGCCGCGTCGCGCGCGCGCTCGGCTCCCTCGGCGTCCCGGTGACGTGCTCGGCGGACATCCTGCGCGAGCACCGCGAGTTCGAGCGCTTTTCCACGGCGCTGGTGAACGCCGCGCTCGCGCCGCGCATGAAGGGCTACCTCGAGGATCTCGCACGCGCGCTGCCGGGCGCGCGCCTGAGCCTGCTGCAATCCAGCGGCGGCACGCTGAGCGCCGAGCGCGCGGCGGCCGAGCCCGTGCGCGTCTTGCTCTCCGGCCCTGCCGGCGGCGTCGTCGGCGCCCGGCGCGCGGCGCACGAGGCGGGCTTCTCTCGCCTAGTCGGCCTGGACATGGGCGGCACGAGCACCGACGTCGCATTCCAGGGCGCCGAGAGCGGCGAAGTGCCGCGCACGGAGGTCCCGCGCGTCGCCGGCCACCCGGTCGCCGTGCCGTCGCTCGACATCCACACCATCGGCTGCGGCGGCGGCTCGCTGGTGACGCTCGACGCCGGCGGCGCCTTGCACGTCGGCCCCGAGAGCGCGGGCGCGGATCCGGGCCCGGTGTGCTACGGGAGGAGCGATCGGCTGACCGTGACCGACGCGCACGTGCTCCTCGGCCACATCGCGAGCGGCGCGTTCGTCGACGGCGCGCTGCCGCTCGACGTCGACGGCGTGCGGCGCGCCTTCGAGAAGCTGGCGCGGAAGCTCGGCGTCGCCCCGCACGCGGCCGCGCAGGGCGTCCTCTCCGTCGCGCGCGCCGCGATGCGCCGCGCGCTCGGCGTGATGACGATGCAGCGCGGCCAGGACCCCGAATCGTTGCCGCTGGTCGCCTTCGGCGGCGCGGGAGGCCTGCACGCGACCGCGCTCGCCGCGAGCCTGCGCATGGCCGCCGCGCTCGTCCCGCGCGGGCCGGGCGTGCTCTCCGCGCTCGGCATGGCGAGCGCCGACGCCCTGCGCGACCTCTCCGAGAGCGTGCTGGCGCCGCTCGATCAGACCCCGCGCGCCGAGCGCCGCGCCGCCTTCGCGCGCATGCGAACGCAGGGCCGCCGCCAGCTCGCCGATGAGGGCTACCCGAGTCGAGCGATCGAGTTCGAGGAGTCGCTCGACCTGCGCTACCGCGGCCAGTCGTTCGAGATCCGCGTCCGCGAGGGCCGCAACCCGGCGGAATCCTTCCAACGCAGCCACGAGCGCCTGTACGGCCACCGGCTGGAGGACCGCGAGATCGAGCTGGTGCAGCTCCGCCTGCGCGCGATCGTGCGCCGCCCGCTGCCGGCGCCGCGCAAAGCGCGGGCACGGAAGCTGCCCGCCGAGGCCGTGACCGGCGAGCGCCGCGCTTGGTTCGAGACCAGCTCCGGCACGCCGCGCCAAGCCCGCGCGCGCGTGATCGACCGCGAGCGCCTCGCGCCCGGCCACCGCTTCGACGGTCCGGCGCTGGTCGAGGAGTACTCCGGCACGACGCTGGTGCCACCGCTCTGGAACGCGCGCGTCTCCGCCGGCGGGCACCTGCTCCTGGTGCCGCGCTGAGACACCCGAGCGCTCGCAAGAGCGATGGGAAGCACTGGCGATGCAAGCGCGCGCCTGAAACGACCCGAAGCTCAGGGTGATCCCCAACCCCGACGTCGGGATCAAACGAGCCAAACCTGGGAATTCCTGGCCAGACCCGCTGCGGATGCCGCCGATCGGGGCCTCTGTGCGTTCTTCATCGGCCTTTCCAGGGGCGCTCGACTCATTCTTTGTTCCGAATCCTGCGCGGTGGGATACTGGTGCCGGTCCACCCGGCACGGTCCGTTCACGCCCGACAGGAGGAGGAACGCCATGACTCTCTCTCGCACGCTCCCCGACCGCGCGTTCGCCATCCGCTCGCTCCGGCTCACCCTCGCGGCGATGGTCCTGTTGCTGGCGGCGCTCCCCGCGGTTGCGCAGACGCAAGCCTGGATCAAGCAGATCGGCGACCCCAGCTACAGCGACACTGCGAACGCGTGCGCGCCGGATGCGTCAGGCGGGGTGTATTTGGGCGGCGTGACCGAAAGCAACCTCGGTGGGCCGCAGGCGGGCAGCGGCGATGCCTGGGTCGCGCGCTATGACGGCTCGGGGAGCCAGCTCTGGGTCCGCCAGTTCGGAACGGGGGGCCCCGACGCCGTGTTCGCAGCCGCCGCGGATGGGTCGGGCGGGGTGTACGTAGCCGGAAGCACGCTTGGCAGCCTTGGTGGGCCGAACGCGGGCCACCTCGATGCTTGGCTCGCGCGCTATGACAGCGCCGGCAACCAGCTTTGGATCCGCCAATTCGGGTCTAGCGCCGAGGACCGCTCGAAATTCGCTTCGGCCGACGGCTCCGGCGGCGTCTATGTAGGCGGCTCGACATACGGCAGCCTAGGCGGGACCAACCCGGGAGGCTTCGATGCCTGGCTGGCGCGCTACGACGGCGCAGGGAACCAGCTCTGGATCCGGCAACTGGGAACGAGTCAGAACGAGAGTGGGGATGCCGCCGCAACGGACGGATCGAATGGCGTGTATGTCTGCGGCACGACTACAGGCAGCCTTGCCGCGCCGAACGCCCCCGGGGACAAAGTGGACGCAGATGCCTGGCTGGCCCGCTACGACAGTGCTGGAAACCAGGTCTGGATTCGCCAGTTGGGTACGAATTTTACCGACGAGACCGGCGCGGCCGCGCCGGACGGCTCGGGAGGGGTTTACGCGGCTGGCTTTACCGCGGGGAGCCTCGGTGGAGCTCAGGCGGGCGGCGGCGATGCCTGGGTCGCGCGCTACGACAGCGCGGGCAACCAGCTCTGGGTTCGGCAGCTCGGCACGAGCGGCTACGACCGATTGAGGGCGGCTGCCGGGGGCGCATTCGGCGTCTATCTGGCGGGCGACACCCAAGGCAGTTTCGGTGGTCCGAACGCCGGCAAGGACGACGCTTGGCTGGCACGCTACGACGGCGCTGGGAACCAGCTCTGGAGCCTCCAGCTCGGAACGAGTGAGGTCGACACGGCGAGAGGTGTCGCAATTCATGGGTCGGGCGGGGTGTACGTCTGCGGCGACCAGGACAGCGGCGCCGGGCCGAACCTCCTCTGGGACGCATGGCTGGCTCGCTACGACGAGCCGTGTGCGGGCTTAAACTACTGCACCGCCAAGACGAACTCCGCGGGATGCGCGCCCTCGATCACCGCAAGTGGTGTCGTGAGCGCCAGCGCCGGCAGCGGATTCACCATCAGCACGAAGAACGTGCTCGACAACAAGTTCGGCGTGCACTTCTATAGCAAGAGCGGTCCAAGCGGCGTGCCCTTCCAGGGCGGGATCCTCTGCGCGCAGGCCCCCCTCGTGCGGACGATGCTCCAGAACTCCGGCGGCACGCCACCTTGCGGCGGCTCGTTCCAGATGGACTTCAACGCCTACATCGCGAGCGGCAAGGACCCGGCACTCGTCGCCGGCCAGCAAGTCTGGCTCCAGACCTGGAGCCGCGACCCCGGCTTCGCGCCGCCGAACAACACCAGCCTGAGCGACGCGGTCACCTTCACGTTGTGCCCGTAGACCAGCGTCGCTCTCGGCTTCCTCGTCGCGACAGGCCCTCCGTCCGCAGTCACCTGCGGCGGAGTGAGGCTTCACCCTGCGCAGGTCAGCGCGCGCTCGGTCGCTCCCCGCGTGCGGCGAGACGGAACGTGACCGGGTGCAGGAGAGTCGACGCGATCGGCTCGCTGGCGAGCGTCGCCGGCTCGAAGCGCCAAGCGAGCAGCGCATCGCGCGCGGCGCGGTCGAGACGCAGGTGGCCGCTGGATTCGACGATCTCGACCGAAGCCACGCCGCCTCGAGCGGAGATCGAGAGACGGAGGAGGACGGTGCCCTCCTCGCCGCGTCCGACGGACTCGCGCGGGTAAGCGGGCGGCGCGCCGGAGAGCAGGCGCGGCTTGGTCTCGGCCGCCGGGAGAACCGCCACCGCCGGGTCCGCAGGGACGGGCTCGGCCATCGGCGGCGGTTGGGGCGCGCGGATGCGGGCGATCGGCTCGAGGGAAGCGCCCGCGGGCAAGTGGCGCGGTTCGAGGACGTGGACGGGAGAGACGACGTCGACGTCGGCGAGCCTTGTGTCTTCGGGCGGGTCCACTAGCGGCACCAGCGGAGTCGGGTCCGGCTCCGACGCCTCGATCCGCCGCTCCGGCTCGATCGCGGGCTTCGCCGGGGGCTCGGTAACCGACGTGGGCGCGAAGACAATCCAAGACCGGGCCCCTGCCGGCTCGCCGGTGCCTTCCGCGCCCCAGGCGAGGATCAGGGCGCACGCGAACAGGCTCGCGTGGAGGCCGGCGGACGAGGCGAGGCTCCACCAGAACGGGCGCCCCGGGCTCGGCTGTCCGGCAGTCTTGGCTCGTCCTTCCATCAGGCGGGGCCGCAACCCTCCCATCCTAGACCCGCCGGCTACGCATCGCCGCCACAACGCGGGACCGCCGCCCCCGTTCAGGCCGCGACGGCATCCGGCGACCGGGAGGGCACGTCTGAGCCCGGGGAAACCCCTTGCACAGGGTAGATTCGGACCCCTGGAGCCCGAGCGGGCCGGAACCAGGCGGGCGACTTCCCCCGAGTGAAGTGCGCCGCCAGTCGAAGCTCGCTGGCCGGACCGCCGCCATGGAGAAGACCCGGCAGTTCACCGCCGTCATCGAGCGCGAGGGGAACCTCTACGTGGCCCTTTGCCCCGAGCTCGACATCGCGAGCCAGGGAGCCACGGTCGAGGAGGCGCGCGCGAACCTCGTCGAGGCGATCGAGCTCTTCTTCGAAGCTGCTTCCCCCGAGGAAGTCCGCTGGCGCCGCCACGACGAGGTCTTCGTGACCCGCATCGAGGTCAGGGTTGGCTAGGCCGCGGCCTCTCTCGGGCAGGCAAGCCTGTCGCATCCTCGAAGTCAGCGCGTCCGACCCCTTGGAGCGCATTTCGGGCCACTGCGGCGAGCATGGAATGGAGCGGGTGAAGGGGCTCGAACCCTCGACTTCAACCTTGGCAAGGTTGCGCTCTACCACTGAGCTACACCCGCTCGGATCTAGTCCCCCCGGCGAAGGGGGCGGAAAGGGTACCAATCCAGGCTGCGGAGGCAAGCGGGGCGAGCCGCCGCGGATGGGGCCGGCGCCGCGAGCCGCGAGCGCCTTCTAGGCCAGGAATCCCGTCGTTGGGTCCGCCGGCGCGAGCGGGCCGGCTTCAGAAGCCCAGGTCGACCAGGAACTGCACGCTCGCCAGGATCTCCGTCCGGCCGTGGCGCGGGCTGACGTCCAAGACCTTCGCCGCGCTCTTCGGCACGTACTCGACGAGCAGCTTGAAGTCCACCTCGCCCTGCCCCGGCGGCATCTCGCTCTCCTGCTCGGCCGCGTCGTGCATGTGCACGCCGGCCATCCGGCTCGCGTAAGCCTCCAGCCACGCCCCCTGGCCCGGCAGGCCCGTGCGCTCGCGCAGGTGCACGTGCCCGACGTCGTGCCAGTAGGCGACCTTGTGGCGCTCCAAGTCGTCGAGCACCCAGCCCATGGCCTCGAACGAGAGCAGGTCGTCGAGCTCCGCGCCCGGCTCGAGCGCGAGGCGCGTCTCGGGGAACTCCAGCGCCAGCGCGTGCACCGAGCGGCACAGGTGCTCGAGCTGGCGCTGTCCCTTGCGCTGCACGCGCTGCACGATCGAGCGCACGCCCTCGCGCAGCTCCTCGGTCAGCCCCTGGCGCGCGATCTGGTGGCCCAGGAGATCGGCCTCGTTATGGATCTTGGAATCGCAGACCGTGCTGCCGCGCAGCACGACCACCGGAGCGGCCAAGCGCTGGGCCATCTGGATGTGGCGCCGCACCGAGTTGAGCGCCTGCTCGCGCTCGTCGTCCTTCGCGCTCGCGAGCAGATGGCACGCCATCTTGTCGGTGCGCGGCTTCAGGCAGCCGGCAACCAGCGAGGTCACCTGCACGCCGGTCTCCCGGCGCGTGTCCTCGAAGCCGTTCATCGTCGGCGGCGAGTCGCTGATCCCGAGCTCGATCCGCCGGAAGCCCATGGCCACGGCGGCGAAGGCCTGGTCCTCGATGGACTTCAGCCGGGTTCCGAAGCAGCGGGTGGAGAGGACGAGGTCGTTAGGGATGCCCGGGGCGGTCACGGTGTTGGCTCGAGGAGGGGGCTCTGCGGGACTCGGCACCTGGTCGAAGGGTTCTCTTCATCGGCATCTCGACCTCCGCCCGATCAGAACTTACCCCACTCGTCAATCGGGAGGGCCCGGGGGCGAGGGGTGCCTGGAGGCGAGCCCCGTCCGCCGGTACGGTGGATTCTAGAAAGTCGCAATTTGGGCCGAGGGTGGGAAGGGTCGCGAGCCTGCCCTCCCTCGGACGGCTCGACCTAGAGGTAGGTTCCCTCGCTCCGCGAGCGTCAGACGCGCACTCGGCCCTCGGCCGCCGCCAAGCCGGCGTGCCGCTCGAGCAGCGGGTCGACCTCCGCCCGGACGAACTCCAGCACCTGCTCCGGCGCCCGCCCGACGAAGCGCGCAGGCTCGAGCAGCTCCTCCAGCCGCCCGGCCACCGTCCGGAACGCCGGGTGGGCGCGGATGAGCTGGCGCATGGGGTTCTCGCGCCCCTCGTGCAGCGCCTGGGCGGCCTCCCGGCTCGCAACGCGCAGCGCCTCGTGCACCTCCTGTCGATCGGCGCCGGCCTTCACCGCATCCATCATCAGGTGCTCGGAGGCCAGGAACGGCAGCTCGCGCTCCAGGTTGGCGCGCACCACCTCGGGGTGCACCACCAACCCCCCGGCGACGTCCAGGTACAGGTTCAGGATCGCGTCGCAGGTGAGGAACATCTCCGCCAGCGCCAGGCGCCGGTTGGCGGAGTCGTCGAGCGTGCGCTCGAGCCACTGGTTGGCCGCCGTGTGGGCGAAGTTGTCGAGCAGCGAGATCGCGAAGCGCGCCAGCGAGCACATCCGCTCCGCCCGCATCGGGTTGCGCTTCCAGGGCATCGCCGAGGAGCCGATCTGGCGCGCCTCGAGGGGCTCCTCCAGCTCGCGCCGCCCGGCCAGGAGTCGCAGGTCGGTCGCGAACTTGTGCGCCGACTGCGCGATGGACGACAAGGCCTGGGCCACGCGGAAGTCGAGCTGGCGGGGATAGGTCTGGCCGGTGACCGCGAAGGCGCTCTCGAAGCCCATCGCGCGGGTCACGCGCCGCTCGAGTTCGACCACCTTGGCGTGGTCGCCCTCGAAGAGCGCCAGGAACGACGCCTGGGTGCCGGTCGCGCCCTTCACGCCGCGGAAACGGATGCGCGACTCGGCGTGGTCGAGGTCCTCGAGGTCGTGCACGAGGTCCTGCATCCACAGGCACGCCCGCTTGCCGACGGTCGTCGCCTGCGCCGGCTGGAAGTGGGTCAGGCCCAGGCAAGGGAGCTCGCGCCAGCGCAGCGCGAACTCGCGCAGGCGCGCGATCGCGCCCACGAGCTGGCCCCGCAGGAGCCCCACGCCCTCGCGCATCAGGATCAGGTCGGCGTTGTCGGTGACGTAGCACGACGTCGCGCCCAGGTGGATGATCCCGCGCGCCTTCGGGCACTGCTCGCCCCAAGCGTGGACGTGGGCCATCACGTCGTGGCGCAGCTCGCGCTCGAGCCGCTCGGCGGCCTCGATGTCGACGTCGTCGAGGTGCGCGCGCAGCTCGGCGAGCTGCTCGCCGGTGATCGGGAGCCCGAGCGCCTGCTCGGCCTCGGCCAGCGCGAGCCACAGCCTGCGCCAAGTGGAGAAGCGGCGCCGCTCCGAGAAGAGCGAGCGCATCGCCTCGCTCGCGTAGCGCGAGGAGAGCGGGCTCTGGTAGGTGTCTCGTTCGTCGACCACGCCGATCGATCCTTCGCCCGGGCTCGCCGGGTCGGCAACGCCCGCCGTGCGTGGCGCGCGCGAGCCATCAGAGCAAAAGGCCCGCGGCGGAGCCATCCGCGCGCTCACAGCCAAGCGTGTCCCGGCATCCGTTCCGGCAGCCAGGCCGGCAGCCAGGTCGCGAGCGCCGCCGCGCCGACGCAGGCGACCACGCCGATCGCCAGGCGCATCCACAGCCCGCGGTCCTCGGCGTCGGCCCTGCTGAGGTAGCCGGCGACCCACAGCGCGCACGCGGCGCCGGTCATGTCGGTCGCCACGTCGAGCAGCGATCCGTCGCGCCCCGAAGCCACTGCGTGCTGGTACAGCTCGACCGCCACGCCGAAGGCGAGGACGAAGGCGAGCACGCCCGCCGTCGCGGGCGCCTCGAGGCGCGGCCAGCCGCCGCGGCGCGGCAGGCTCAGCGCGGCGAGCAGCGCGAGCACGCCGAAGAGCGGCGCGTGGCCGAGGTTCAGGACCAGGGCCCGCAGCGGCCGCCAGGGGCCCGGCCCGCCCGGAAGGGAGCTGGCCCAGAGGATCAGCCCCATCCACCCCAGCGCGGGCAGCCACGCGGCCCGGCGCGGGACGAGCTGAAGCAGCCGGCCGGCCGAGCGCAGCGCCCGAGTCGCCAGCCCCGGCCGCTCAGCGGCCGCGTGCATGCTCGCGCACGGCGATCAAGGACAGCCCGAGCCCGTCCGCGCTGCGCTGCACGCGCACCTCGTCGACCAGGCTCGTCAGGAGGAACAGGCCGCGCCCGCGCTCGTCGGCGAGGTCCGGCGCCTCGCCGGAGCCGCGCAGGAGGGCCTCCAGGACCCCCGGATCGCCGCCGCCCTGGTCGGAGACGCGCATCTCCCACCCGCCTTCGCGGAGACTCAAGCGGATGGACATGCGCGCGCAGCCTGCGGGGCTCGCCCCCTCCGCTGTCTCGGGGGCCCCAGGGACATCGGGGACCTCGGGGGCGTCGGGAGCCTCCATGGCGGAGCAGCCACCCCCGTGGTCGACGGCGTTGCTCAAGAGCTCCGAGGCGACCAGCACCACGGTCTCGAGCTCGCGCCCGCGGATCCCGCCCGAGCTCGCGAAGCGGCGCACGGCCTGGCGCGCCTCGCGCACCGCCGAGTGCGCGGCCGGCAGCTCCAGGTGCAGCTCGCGCCCTTGGTCCGCCTCACCCGCGCCGCTCAAGCCAGGGGCTCCAGGTAGAGCGAGAGGTCGAGCGCCGGCGCCGAGTGGGTCAGCGCGCCGACCGAGACGCGGTCGACGCCCGAGGCGGCGACCTCGGCCACCGTCTCGAGCGAGATGCCGCCGGAGGCCTCGATCTCGAGCGGCCGCCCCCGCGCCCGGGCCGCCTCGCGCAGGCGCGGGCACAGCTCGCGCATCCGCGCCGGCGCCATGTTGTCGAGCATGACGACGTCGGCGCCGCCCTCGACACCCTCCAGGGCCTCGCGCTCGTCGCGCGCCTCGGCGGTGATCGTCCAATCGGCGCCGAGCGCCGCGCGCATCCCGCGCAGCAGCTCGGCCAAGCTGCGCCCGGCCAGGTCGAGGTGGTTGTTCTTGACCATCGCCTCGTCGAAGAGCCCGAAGCGGTGGTTCTCCCCACCCCCACAGCGTACTGCGTACTTCTCGAGCGCGCGCAGGCCGGGCGTGGTCTTCCGCGTGTCCAGGACACGCGCGGCGCCGGCGCAGCGCTCCACGTAGCGCGCGGTGAGCGTGGCGATCCCCGACAGGCGCTGCACGAAGTTCAAGGCCGTCCGCTCGCCGACCAGCAGCGCCCGCGCGCGGCCCTCGACCGTCGCGAGACGCTGTCCGGGCGCGAGCGCGTCCCCGTCGCGCGCCTCCAGGATGATGCGGCAGCTCGGGTCGACGAGCTGGAAGACGCGCGCGAAGACCGCGAGCCCGGCCAGCCGCCCGCTCGACTTCGAGACCAGCCGCGCACGGGCGCGGGCGCGCTCGGGAACGCCGTGGGCCGAGGTCACGTCGCGCTCGACCAGCTCCAGGACGGCGGCGGGAGAGACGGCGCGCGCGCCGCAGTCCTCCTCCAGCGCGCGCAGCACGGCCTCGTCGATCTGGGAGTCCTCCGGCGGCTCCACGGGCACCGCGGCGGCGGCGCGCGGCGGCGCTGCGCCCTCCGCTCTCGTCGGCTGGAAGTCCAAGATCCGGGCCTTGCGGGGCGAGTGTAAGGCTACGGGCACCG
>DATKBQ010000442.1:0-3310 GCA_035546375.1 Planctomycetota bacterium
TCCGACTGCGCTTCGGATTCGACGACGGCCGCGAGATGTCGCTCAAGGAGATCGGTCACCTGCTCGATCTCAGCCACGAGCGGGTACGGCAGATCCAGATGGACGCGCTGCGCAAGCTGCGTCGTACCGACGAGGCCTCGGACCTGAGGCAGCTGCTCGAAGAGACCGTGTGAGCGCCTACCGGTCTCGGTGAAGGGCCGGCGAGGAGCCGGCCCTTTTCGCGGGGCCGGCCGCAGCGCCCAGCTGCAGGCGCAGGCGCGTCACGCGCGCATGTCCGTCGCCGAGGACGGACTCGAGCCGCGGCAGACCCTCGCGGGCCAGCGAGCGGGCCTCCTCCTCGCGTCCCAGGGCGAGCAGGCACACCGCCAGCTCGCACTGCGCCCCGGCGATCCTGAAGTTGCCGGCGGGCAGCGCCCTGGTCAGGATCGCCAGCGCCTCTCGATGGAGCGGCTCGCCGAGCGCCGCCTCGCCGCGGGCCACCCGGGCGGCGCCCAGGCCGGTCAGCGCGGTGGCGAGTCGCGGATCGTCCGCGCCGAGGGTGCGGCGCAGGATGTCGACCGCTTCCTCGAGCACCGTCAGCGCCCCCTCGACGTCGCCGGCGTCGAGCCGGCAACGGCCCAGCGAATGGAGGGTCAACCCCACGTCGGCATGACCCTCGCCGAGCTGGCGCCGGCGCCGTGACAGCGATTCCGCGAACACCGTCTCCGCTTCCTCGATGCGGCCGAGCGGATAGAGCTGGATCCCCAAGTGCTCGAGGCTGAACGCGATGTGGGGATGATCGTCACTCAGGAGCCGGCGGCGCAGCTCCAGCACCTCGCGCAGGACCTTCTCGGCGCCCGCGACGTCACCGCGGCGATTCAAGACCAGGCCGAGGTTGTTGAGGGGGTAGGCCAGCGCCGGGTGACCCTCCGGATCGAGCTCACGGTGCATCGCGGCCGACTGCTCGAGGTAGCGCTGCGCCGCCGCCAGGTCGCCCTGCGCATCGGCGAGCAGGCCCAGGTTGTTGAGGTGCTCGGCGGTGTCGGGGTGCGCACCGTCGTAGAGGCGGCGGTCGAGATCGAGCGCTGCGAGGTACAGCTCTTCGGCCCGATCGAGGTCGCCCGAGCGGAAGAGGGCACCGGCGAGGTTGCTGTAGCTCGCCGCCACCGCGGGGTGGATCGGGCCGTGCGCGGCGAGCCGGATGTCGCGGGCCTGCTCGAGCAGGGGCACCGCTCCGGCGTGGTCGCCGCGCGCGCGCAGCAGACCGGCGAGACCGGTGAGACCGGACGCCACCTCCGGGTGGTCGGGCCCGAGCGTGGCGCGGTGCAGCTCGAGCGACTCGCGGAGCAACGGCTCGGCCTCGTCGTAGCGGCCACCCTCGTACAGGCTGCGGGCAAGATCGTTCACGATGCCCGCCTCCTCCACGCCGTCCGCCGGCGCCAGCGCCCGGCGCATGGCGAGAGCCTCGCGGAGGCCCTCCTCGGCGGCGCCGAACTCCCCCGCCCCGATGCGGGCGGCGCCCAGGGCGCGCAGCGTGCGCGCCGTCTCGGGGTCCGCGCCGAGGTGCTCGCGCTGTAGCTCGAGCGCCTCCTCGAGCAGTGCGGTCGACTCGTCGAAGAGACCGAGGCCGGCGTAGACCGTGCCGACGGTGGCGAGCAGGCGCGATCGCACCACCGGCTGGTCGGCGAGCTCCTCGCGCAGGCGTTCGGCGCCGCGATCGAGGATCTCGCGCGCCGTGACCGTGCGCCCGAGCCTCTCCCCGGGATCGGAGACCCGGAAGAGCTCGATCAGGAAAGCGGAGACCTGCTGCGCCGTCGCGGCCTCGCTTTTCGCCTGCGCCTCGGCGCCGCGCGCGCGATCGCGCTCGCGCGCGAGATCGACGGACAGGAATGCGAGCACGACGGCGAGCCCCGCCACCACCAGGAAGACCGCCGCCGCTGCGGTGACGGCGATCGTGTGCCGCTTGACGAACTTGCTCGCCCGGTAGCGCCAGGTGTCGTCCTGGGCGCGCACCGGCCGCCCCTCGAGAAAGAGGCGCAGGTCGTCGGCGAGGTCGGCCACCGAGGCATAGCGGCGCTCGGGCTCCTTGCGCAGCGCCTGGAGCACGATGCGATCGAGGTCCGCGGCGAGCACGCCCCGGGGAACGGCGGCGCTGGGACGCTCCGGCAGCTCGTGACAGACCACGCGCTCGATCTCGGCCGCCGTGCTCGAGAGGAAGCGGTGCGCGGGGACGCCGGTGAGGAGCTCGTAGAGCAGCGCGCCGAGGGCGTAGACGTCGGTGGCGGTGGTGATGGGCTCGCCCCGCACCTGCTCGGGGCTGGCGTAGAGCGGCGTCATCGGCTGCGCCGTCCGGGTGAGCGCGACGGTGTGGAGCAGGGCGGTCGAGTCGAGCAGCTTGGCGATGCCGAAGTCGAGCAGCTTCGGCGCGCCCGTCGCGTCGACCAGGATGTTCGACGGCTTGAGGTCGCGGTGGACCACGAGGTTCTGGTGGGCGAAGTGCACCGCCGCGCAGACCCGGCGAAAGAGCTCGATGCGGTCTTGAAGCGGGAGCCCGCGGCGCGCGCAGTAGACGTCGATCGGCTCCCCCTCGATGTGCTCCATCACCAGGTAGGGAACGCCGTCGCGGGTGGTGCCGCCGTCGAGCAGCCGGGCGATGTGGGGATGCGTCAGCCGAGCGAGGATCTGGCGCTCGGCGAGGAAACGCTGGCGCAGCTCGGGCTCGCCCAGGCCCGCGCGCATGAGCTTGATCGCGACCCGCTGCTCGAACTCGAGGTCGGCGCGCTCGGCCAGGTACACGCTCCCCATGCCGCCGTGGCCGAGCTCGTCGAGGATCCGGTACGGTCCGATGCGCTGTCCCGCTCCGGCCTCGACGCCGCGCAGGATCTCCTGGGCCGACTCGCGCACGATGCCGCCGACGACGCTCGCGCCGGCGGCATCCGACGCGAGCAGCGACTCCACCTCGCCGCGCAGCTCCAGGTCGCCGGCGCAGGCCTCGTCGAGAAACGAGCCGCGGCGCTCGGGCGCGTAGAGGAGCGCCTGCTGGAAGATGTCCTCGATGCGCCGCCAGCGCGCGTTCAAAACGATCCGACTCCTGCCAAGGATGGGCGGTCTCAGCATAGCGGAAGCTCGCGCCGCCGAGGCGACCAGGCGGAGGCCGTAGGGGCGCAGCTTGACTGCGCCCTCCCGCCGCAACGGCGCGCGCCGGAGCCGCGCGGTACGATCGGCCGACATGGACCCCCGCAGATAGGGCGCGGCGGAGGCGCTGTTCCAGGCCGCCTTCGATCTCGCCCCCGACGAGCGGGAGCGCTTCCTCGAAGTCAGCGCGCTCCGC
>DATKBQ010000443.1:0-9421 GCA_035546375.1 Planctomycetota bacterium
ACCCTGCGCCTGGGGAACCAGCGCTACCCGTTCATGAAGTTCGTCGTGCAGGAGTACCTGGTCGACCAGGAGTTCTTCTTCTCGGTCGACACCCACGACAACCTCGAGGTGAAGCCCTCGGCGCCCGACTACGAGGCCTGGCAGGAGCTGAAGCGCTACAACCGCTCGCTCAAGGACGAGATCGAGGCCGCGTGGCGCGAGGCGGAGCTGCCGACCTTCGAGGATCTGCGGAGGCTCTGCGAGGGCCTGGCCCCGGTGGAGCGCGAGGCGGAGAAGCGCGCGCGGCTGCTCGTGGTCGACGACGAGCGCGGCGTCGCCCAGGGTCTGGGGGCGCTCCTCCGCGCCCGCGGCTACGAGGTCGAGCTCTTCTACTCCGGCGAGCAGGTGCTGGAGCGCCTGGCCTGCGAGCCGCGGCCCGACCTCCTGCTGCTCGACTACGAGCTGCCCGAGCTGGACGGCCAGGCGGTGCTCGACCGGGTGCGCTCGGACGCGCGCCTGGCCGACCTGCCGGTCCTGATGGCGACCGCCTCCTCGATCGAGCTGTCGCGGCTGCGGCGGGTGAGCGGGCTCCTGCGCAAGCCCTACCCGCGCGAGGTCCTCTTCGCGATGATCCGGCAATTGCTCGAGCGCGGCAAGGAGCGCCCCTAGCCGCGCCTCCGGCGCGGCGCGTCCATCGACTTGGCGTCGACGGGCTCTCCGCCGGGAACTTCTCGTTGCTCCCCCCTTTCCCCGCGCTCTCCCCCGGCCGACAATCTTCGCCCGCACCACGGCCGATCGAGCCCGGGCGCGTCCGAGCGCGCGCGAGCGCGCGCCTTGGCCCGCCGGGGCCCGCAGCCTAGAGACCCCCCTCACCGATGGACTGGGACCAGATCACCGACCGGCTCTCCACGGGCGGCGAGCGCATCGGCCGCGCCCTCAAGGCCACCTTCGGCTCGCGCAACGAGCGCATGGTCCGCGCCCTCGAGCCCATCGTGCGCGAGGTCAACGCCCTCGAGCCCTGGGCCAAGTCGCTCTCCGCCGAAGCGTTCAAGGAGCAGACTGCCGCCTGGAAGCGCGAGCTGGCCGAGGGCGCCGCGACCCTCGACGCGATCCTGCCCAAGGCCTACGCCCTGGTGCGCGAGGCCAGCGTGCGCACCCTCGGGCTGCGCCACTTCGACGTGCAGATCGTCGGCGGGGTGATCCTGCACCGCGGCGCGATCGCCGAGATGATGACCGGCGAGGGCAAGACGCTGGTGGCGACGCTGCCGCTCTACCTCAACGCGCTCGAGGGCAAGCCGGTCTACCTGGTCACCGTCAACGACTACCTCGCGCGCCGCGACTGCGCCTGGATGGGCCCGATCTACTCCTACCTGGGGGTGAGCTCGGACGCGATCCAGTCGCAGATGAACGCCTGGGAGCGCAAGCCGATCTACGCCAGCGACATCGTCTACGGCACGAACAACGAGTTCGGCTTCGACTACCTGCGCGACAACATGAAGGGCAGCGTCGAGGAGCAGGTCCAGCGCCACCTCTGGTACGCGATCGTCGACGAGGTGGACTCGATCCTGATCGACGAGGCGCGCACGCCGCTGATCATCTCCGGCCCGGCGGAGGAGTCGAGCGGCAAGTACAAGATCGCCGACGGGATCGCGCGCAAGCTCGTGCGCGACGAGCACTACGAGGTCAAGGAGAAGGAGCGCCAGGCGACGCTGCTCGAGGCCGGGATCATCGAGGCCGAGAAGATGGTCGGCGTCGAGTCCTTCTACACCCCGGGCAACGAGGATTGGCCGCACTACATCGAGAACGCGCTGCGCGCCCACAACCTCTACCTGAATGACCGCGAGTACGTGGTCGAGCAGGGCGAGGTGGTGATCGTCGACGAGTTCACCGGCCGCAAGATGCAGGGCCGGCGCTGGTCCGACGGCCTGCACCAGGCGGTCGAGACCAAGGAGGGGCTGCCGCCGCGCCAGGAGAACCAGACCCTGGCGACGATCACGTTCCAGAACTACTTCCGGCTCTTCAAGAAGCTCGCCGGCATGACCGGCACCGCGCTCACCGAGGCCAACGAGTTCCACAAGATCTACCACCTGGACGTGGTGCAGATCCCGACCAACCTGCCGCTGGCGCGCGCGGACCACGACGACGTCGTCTACCGCACCGAGAAGGAGAAGTGGAAGGCGATCGTCGAGGAGATCGAGCGCGGGCACGGGATCGGCCAGCCGATCCTGGTGGGCACGACCTCGGTCGAGAAGAGCGAGCTGCTCTCGGGGATGCTCTCGCGGCGCGGGATCCGCCACGAGGTCCTGAACGCCAAGAACCACGAGCGCGAGGCCAACATCATCGCCAACGCCGGCGAGAGGGGCGCCGTGACGGTGGCGACCAACATGGCCGGCCGCGGCACGGACATCAAGCTGGGCGGCAACTTCGAGTGGCGCCTGCGCAAGGCGCTCGAGGAGGCCGAGCTGCAGGAGGGCGACCCCGAGCACCTGGAGGAGATCGACGCGATCCGCCGGCGGGTGCGCGAGGCGTGCGACCGCGACCAGGCCGAGGTCCTCGAGCTCGGCGGGCTGTACGTGCTCGGCACCGAGCGCCACGAGGCGCGGCGCATCGACAACCAGCTGCGCGGGCGCTCGGGCCGCCAGGGGGACGCCGGGCGCTCGCGCTTCTACCTGTCGCTCCAGGACGACCTGATGCGGCGCTTCTATCGCGAGTGGGTGACCAACGCGATGGAGAAGCTGGGCATGACCGAGGGCCAGGAGATCGAGTCGCGCATGGTCTCGCGCGCCATCGAGAAGGCCCAGAAGAAGGTCGAGGACTACAACTTCGAGGTCCGCAAGTCGCTGCTCGAGTACGACGAGGTGATGGACCAGCAGCGCAAGACCATCTACTCGGTGCGCCAGGAGGTGCTCGAGGGCAAGGACCTGCGCGAGAAGGCCGAGTCCTTCCTGCAGCGCGCCATCGCGCGCGCGGCCGAGGTGCACCGCGGCGACCCGGCGGGGTTCGCGGCCTGGTACCTCAAGATGTTCGGCATCGCGGCGTCCACCGAGGCGGCCGAGCAGGCGGTCGAGAAGGACGGCAGCTCGGAGCCGGCGCTGAGGATCGCGCTGGACCACTACGACGAGCGCGAGCGGACCCTCGGGCCCGAGCTGATGCACAAGGTCGAGCAGTACCTCCTGCTCAACGGGATCGACTCGCGCTGGAAGGACCACCTGCACGCGATCGACTCCCTCAAGACCGGCATCGGCCTGCGCGGCTACGGCCAGCTCGATCCCAAGAACGAGTACAAGCGCGAAGGCTTCCTGCTCTTCCAGCAGCTCCAGGGCGCGGTGGAGGACGAGATCGCGAGCCTGATCCTGCGCATCCGCGTCTCCGGCCCGGACGCCCAGGCGGCCGGCCGCGACGGGTTGCCGGCCGGCGACGGCCTCGCCGCCGGCGCGATGCCGTCCCCCTCGAGCCCGCGGCTCAGCTACCAGGGCCCGGCGAAGACCAGCGGCACGGGCGACGGAGCCGGGGCGCCGGCAGGCGGCGGGCGCCCGATCGCCCCCGCGCCGCGGCGGGTGAGCGCCGCGCACGCCTTCGACCTCAAGCGCCGCCAGGAGCAGGTGGCGCAGGCCATGCGCCCCGCGCAGGCCTCGGGCGGCTCGCCGGCGCCGGCTGCACAGGGCGGCGCCCCGCGTCCCGCGGCGCCGGTGAAGGTGGTCGGGCGCAACGACCCCTGCCCCTGCGGCAGCGGCAAGGAGTACAAGAAGTGCCACGGCTCGTGAGCCGCCCGTGGCGGCTCGCGAGCCCGCCATGACCGAGCTGCGCTCACCGGCCGGGCCGGGGGCCGCCGTGGAAGTGCGCGCTCCCGAGCCCATCCTCGCCGATCCCCATCCCGGGCTCGGCCTCGCGCTCCTGCACCTCGCCTACGACGCGGTGTGGCTCGCGGCGATCGCCGTCAGCTCGCCCGTCTGGCTCGTCCGCTCGGCCGTCGACGCGCGCTTCCGCCGGATGGTCCGAGAGCGCCTCGCGCTGGACCTGCCCGCTCTGGGCGCCGCCCGGCGCGTGCTCGTGCACGGGGTCTCGGTGGGGGAGGTCAAGGGCGCCGTCCCGCTGGTGCGCGAGCTGGAGCGCTGCGAGCCCGGCCTCGACGTGGTGATCAGCACGACCACGCACACCGGGCTCGAGGTGGCGCGCAAGCTCTTCCCAGAGCGACGCGTGGTGCGCTTCCCGCTCGACATCTCGACCGTCGTCGCGCGCTTCCTGCGCCGGCTGCGGCCGTGCGCCGTCGTGCTGGTGGAGCTGGAGATCTGGCCCAACTTCCTGCGCCAGTGCAACCGCGCCGGAGTGCCGGTCGCCGTGGTCAACGGCCGCATCACGCCGCACAGCTACGCGCGCTACCGGGTCTTCCGCACGACGCTCCCGCAGTTCGACCGCATCTCGCTCTTCTGCGTGCAGCTCGAGGACTACGCGGCGCGTTTCCGCCGCCTCGGCGGCGATCCCGCGCGCGTGCTCGTCACCGGCAACATGAAGGCCGACGGGTTGCGCCTCTCGGCCCCCGAGCGCGGCGTGGTCTCCGAGCTGGCGCAGCACCTCGGCGGCGCGCCGGGGCAGCCGGTGCTCGTCGCCGGCTCGACCCACGCGCCCGAGGAGAGGCTGGTGGCGCGCGCCTGGCTCGAGGGCGCGCCGCACGCGCGGCTGATCCTGGTGCCGCGCCATCCCGAGCGCGCGCCGCTCGTCCTGCGCGAGCTGGAGGGCCAGGGGTTGCGCGGCCAGCTCTTGACCGAGCTGCGCGCCGGCTCCGAGCCGTCCGATCCCGCGCGCCCGGCGGTGGTCGACACGATCGGCGAGCTGGAGGGCGTCTACTCGCTCGCCACGCTGGTCTTCGTCGGCGGCAGCCTGGTGGCCCACGGCGGCCAGAACGTGCTCGAGCCGGCGGCGCAGGCGCGGCCGGTGCTCTTCGGCCCGCACATGGAGAACTTTCGCCAGGAGGCGGCGCTCTTGCTCGCGGCGGGAGCCGCCCTCCAGGTGCACGACGGGCCCGAGCTGGCGCGCCGCTTTCGCGATCTCCTGGGCGACGGCGCCGCGCGCGAGCGCATGGCGCGCGTCGGCCTGGAGGCGGTCGCGAGCCAGCAGGGTGCGACCGCGCTCACGCTCGAGGCGCTGCGCGGGCGCTGCCTGGCGCCCTGCCCGCCGGCGATCGCGGAGCCCGGCGGAGGGACACTCCCCGAGCAACCGAGGCCGCACGGCGAACCTTGCCGCTCCCTGGGGGGAGAGTAGACTTGCCTGACCCCGGCGAGCGAAGGCTCGTTCCGGGATGGAGGGACGCCCCGCCGGCGTCCGATTTCGTATTCGGCTAGAGCGGCGCCGCCGCACCCCCTGAGAACGCCACCATGGCCCGACAGCTATTCACGTCCGAGTCCGTTTCCATGGGCCACCCCGACAAGGTGGCCGACCAGATCTCGGACGCCATCCTGGACGCCTGCCTGGCCGAGGACCCCGATTCGCGGGTCGCCTGCGAGACCCTGGTGACCACCGGCCTGTGCCTGGTGGCGGGCGAGATCACGACCCGGGCGAACGTCGACTACCAGGCCGTCGCGCGGCGCACGCTCGAGCGCATCGGCTACACCGACGACCACTTCGGGATCAACGGCGACACCTGCTCGGTGCTGGTCGCGCTCGGCCGCCAGTCGGCCGACATCGCCCGGGGTGTCGACAACGGGGTGGACCAGGGCGCCGGCGACCAGGGGCTGATGTTCGGCTACGCCTGCGGCGAGACCGAGAGCCTGATGCCCTTCCCGATCCACTACGCGCACCGCCTGGTGGAGAAGCTGGCGGAGCTGCGCGAGCAGGGCGTCATCCCGTGGCTGCGGCCGGACAGCAAGAGCCAGGTCACGGTCGAGTACGAGAGCGACAAGCCGGTGCGCGTGCACACGGTGGTCATCTCGACCCAGCACGCGCCCGAGGTGACGAACGAGACGATCCGCGCCGAGGTGATCGCCAAGGTGATCAAGGCCGTGATCCCCGCGCGCTACCTCGACGAGCGCACGATCTACCACGTCAACCCGACCGGCCGCTTCGTGGTCGGCGGCCCGCACGGCGACTGCGGCCTGACCGGGCGCAAGATCATCGTCGACACCTACGGCGGGATGGGCCGCCACGGCGGCGGGGCGTTCTCCGGGAAGGACCCGAGCAAGGTCGACCGCTCGGCCGCCTACGCGGCGCGCTGGGTGGCGAAGACCCTGGTCGCCGCCGGGCTCGCGGCGCGCTGCGAGGTGCAGCTCTCCTACGCCATCGGGGTGGCGCGCCCGCTTTCGATCCGGGTCGACACCTTCGGCACCGGCAAGGCGCGCGAGGAGGAGCTGGTCGGGGCCATCGGCCAGGTCTTCGACTTGCGCCCGGCGGCGATCATCCGCGACCTCGACCTCAAGCGGCCGATCTACGAGCGCACGGCCTACCACGGCCACTTCGGCCGCGCCGAGTTCCCCTGGGAGCGCACCGAGCGCTCGGCGGCGTTGCGCGAGGCGCTCGGCGCCCAGAGCCCGGCGCCGGAGACGGCCCCACTCGCCGGCGGGCGCTGAGGCTCCGGCGGCTCCGCGCCTGGACCGTACGGACGCGCCTCGGCCCGCGATCACCCGTGCGCCTCGGTGACCGCCGGCCTAGGATGGGGTACGGATACTCGCCGAGAAGCCAGCTCCGCCCCAGCGGAGACCGACCCCGAGGCCCCGAATGCTCCGAACCACCACCCTGCCCGCCCGGCGCGGCCCGCGCGCCGGCTTCACGCTGATCGAGCTCCTGGCCGTGATCCTGATCATCGGGATCCTGGCGACGTTCCTCCTGCCGCGCATCCCGGAGGCGATCGACGCCGCGCGGGTCACGGCCTGCAAGAAGAACATGAGCGAGATCCACGCGGCCCTCGTGCGCTACGAGGCCACCCATGATCGCTACCCCAACAAGAGCGGCGCCCGCTTCCTGGCCGAGCTGGTCCACGGCGGTGCGCTCGAGAACTCGAAGGGGGCGGTCACCAAGCTCAACTGCCCCGCGGTCAAGGCCGGCGCCCTGGCGGGAATCGCCGACAAGGATCCCAAGGAGTGGTTCGCGAACGTCGACGAAGTCGACGGCACGTACACGGCCTACGCCGCTCGCAACATCAAGGATTACCCGTTGCGCAGGCTCTCGGGAACCGACGCGCTGGTTGCGGACGACAACGATCCCGAGATGAACCACGCGCACACGACGGTCGTCCTGTACGGCGACGGCAGCACCCAGACCTTCGAGCTCTCGAGCCTGAAGGACGCCGGGGTGCTCGACAAGGACCTGGACTACCTCGAGGTCGGGCCCGGCTCGCCGGTCGAGGACCTGACCAAGCTGAGCCTGGACTGAGGCCCCGCGCGGGGATGCCCCCGCGCCTTCCGGAGGACGGCTCCGAGGCGCCCCTGCGGCTCCGGGCGGCGCGGGCGGGGGCGCGGAAGATGATCCGCGACCTCGAAGGGCGGACCAGCCGATAGGATCCGGCCCCCCATGGCCCCCGCCACGCTCCTGCGCGCGATGCGCCCCCAGCAATGGGTCAAGAACGTCTTCGTTCTGGCGGCGGTGGTCTTCGCGCGCGGGGACCGCGGGCTGATCAAGCCCGCGGACTACGGCGACGTGTGGCGCTCGCTGGCGGCCTTCGCCGCATTCTGCCTGGGGGCGAGCGCGATCTACCTGATCAACGACGTGCTCGACGTGAAGGGCGATCGGGCGCACCCGGAGAAGCGCCTGCGGCCGATCGCCTCGGGCGAGCTCGGGATCCGCGCGGCGCTGGTGGCCTCGGCCTTCAGCCTGGCGGGCGCGGTGGCCCTCGCCTGGCTCGCCGGAGCCGGCGTGGTGATCGTGCTCGCGCTCTACGTCGCCCTGAACTTCGCCTACAGCGTGAAGCTCAAGCACACCGTGATGGTCGACGTGTTCTGCATCGCCTTCGGCTTCCTGCTGCGCGTCGAAGCCGGAGCGCTGGCGGCGCGCTACCCGATGTCGCACTGGCTGATGCTGTGCACGCTCTTCCTAGCGCTCTTCCTGGCGCTCTCGAAGCGCCGGGCCGAGATCGACCTGCTCGGCGAGGAGCGCGGGAACCACCGCGTCAACCTGCGCCAGTACACTCCCGCCTTCCTCGACCAGATGGTCACCATGCTCGCGGCGGTGACGATCGTCTGCTACACGATCTACACGGTCTCCGACGAGACCTTCGACAAGTTCGGCAGCCGCAACCTGGCCTACTCGATCCCCTTCGTGGTCTTCGGCCTGGGCCGCTACATGCTCCTGGTCCAGACCCGCCGCGGCGGCGGCAGCCCCACCCGCGTCCTGCTCGGCGGCGATGCTGCTTTCGTCGCCAACGCCCTCGCTTGGCTCGCCGTCGTCATCTGGGCAATCTTCGAGTCGTGATCGAAGCTCGCCGCGCCTTGCAAGCCTCATTCGTCCTCGCCGGCTTCGCGCTGCAGCTCCGCGGCGAGGTTGCGTGAGCCATGCAGGATACGGGCGACGCGGATCCCGCCCTTTAGCGGCTCGTAGACGACGATGAAGGTCCTGGCCACCAGGAGGTAGCGAAAGGTGCGTCCCGGAGGATCGAGCGACTTGCAAGCGCGTCCAATGAGCGGCGAGTCGGCAAGCGCGTTCAGGACCGCCTCGAAACGCCGGCGCAGGCGTCGGGCAGAGTCCACTCCGAACTGCTCCGCGGTGTAGGCCGTGATCTCCCGGCGATCGAGCCTCGCCGCATGCGAGATGACGATTCTGCTCACCCAGCGTTCCGGCGCTTGGAATCCTCGAGTTCGTCCAACTCCAGGTCCCACTCGCGGAAGAAGGTCTCGCCGTCCACAACCTCGCCTCGATCGAGCTGCTCGGCGCCCTGGCGGATGAGAGCGCGCGCGCGATCGAGTTCCGCCTTTCGGTGGGCGAGTTGATCTTCGAGTAGGCGCACGGCCTCTCGGACCACTTCACTGGTCGACTGGTAACGCCCCGAAGCGACGCAGTCGGCGAGAAACCTTGCCTGCTCTGGGGTAAAGGAAACGCTGATGCTCTCCCGGTTGGCCATGGCGCCGCTCCTTGCTGTATTACATTGTAGCACACGCTAGAGGCCAAGCCATGGCCCTGGGGGGATCGCGGGGAAGGTCACTTCACGAGTGGCGCTGGATCGGCCGGAACCCCCAGGTCGGCCAAGGAGCGAGTCGCGGCCGCCCGCAGGTCGGCGTCGCGTCCCGGCGCCAAGCACTCCTTCAGGGCCGGGATGGCCTCGCGGGCGTCGAGGGCGGCTAGGGCGGAGGCGGCAGTCGGGCCGGAGATAGGGTCGTCGAGCGCCTCGATGAGGGCCGGGATCGCCGGACGGGCGCGCGGGCCCATGCGCTCCAGGCATTGGGCAGAGTGCACGCGCACGTAGCGGTTCTCGTCGCGCAGGGCCTGGGCGAGCATGCGCGCGGCGCTCGCGCGCTCGCGA
>DATKBQ010000444.1:0-3625 GCA_035546375.1 Planctomycetota bacterium
CGCCGGCCCGCCTCC
This sequence comes from Planctomycetota bacterium, assembly GCA_035546375.1. Lineage (GTDB taxonomy): Bacteria > Planctomycetota > UBA1135 > UBA1135 > DATKBQ01. The sequence goes on from DATKBQ010000444.1 coordinate 16, forward strand.
CCAGCTCCGGGGAGCCGGGCCGGAAGCCTATTTCGTGCTCTGGGCAATCCCCCGCACGACCTGCGTCGTCACCATCGACGCCAGGATCGCCGCGCCGAAGAAGTAGACGCCCGCCCGCGGCTCGGCCTCGGCCAGCGGGCCCAGGCGCACGGCGACGATCAGGATGGCGACGATGTAGACGTCGAGCATCGACCACTTGCCGAGCCCGGCCAGGGCGTCGAGCACGACATCGCGCCGCCGGGCGGGCTGCGGCACGAACCAGATCCACAGGAGCATCGCCAGCTTGGCGACGGGGAAGATCACCGAGAAGAAGAAGACCACCGACGCCAGGACCGGGAAGCCGTCCTGCCACAGGCCGAACACGCCGGTCGCGACCGAGTAGCTGCTCTCGGTCCACAGCTTCTCGACGTGGATCAGGGGCAGCGCGAGCCCGGCCGCCAGGAGCGCCGAGCTGGCGAGGATCAGCAGCGGCACGTCGAGCCGGCGCGGATGGACGCGGGCGAGCGATCGGGCCGCGCCGGCCATGCTCAGCCGCGCCCCCGCCGCGTCCCCCGGCGGGGGCGCGGCAGCCCGCCCGCGGCGATCTCGTCGAGGCTCGAGCGGACGAGCTGCACGATGTCCTCGCCGAAGCGCTCGAGCTGCCACTCGATGAGCCCCTCGACTTCATCCAGCTCCTCGAGCGTGCGCGGCTTGCGCTTGGCGAGGCGCAAGAGCACGTGGCGGTTGAGGACCAGGCTCGCGTCGAAGCCCTCGCGCTGCGCGCGCTCACTGCGCCAACGCTTCAGGCGCTCGTGCAGCTCCCACTCCTCGTCGGTGAGCGGCTCCTCGCCTTCGCGGCGGGCCGGCGGGGGCTGGCGCTCGAGCGGCCCGAGCCGGCGCGCGCGCTCGCAGGCCTGGACCACCTGGTCGCCCAGCCGGCGCACCTGGCGCTGCGAGATCGCCGAGAGGGAGACCAGCTCGCGCAGGCTCCGCGGCTTGGCGACCGCCAGCTCGACCAACGCCTGGTTGTTCAGCACCTTGAAGGGCGGCAGGTTCGACGCGCCCGCCAGGCGGTGGCGCAGCGCGAACAGCTCGCGCAGGCACTGCTGCGAGTGCGCGTCCAGCTTGCGCGCGCCCTTGAGGTGGATGAAGTCGCCGGGATCGAAGCTGGGCTCGACCGGGACGAGCCGCTCGAGGCGGCGGCACTCGCCTTCGACGATCATCATGCGCCCGCGCCGCCGGAGCTCGTCGCGCTGCTGGTGCATGAGCGGGATCAGGAAGCGCGTGTCCAGGCGCGCGTAGCGGACCTGCTCGGGAGACAGCGGCCTGTGGCTCCAGTTGGAGCGCTGCAGCGACTTGTCGAGCTCGATCCCGAAGTGCGCGCGCAGGACCGAGGCCAAGCCCGGGCTCTCCTCGCCCAGCGCGGCGGCGGCGACCCGCGTGTCGAACAGGTTCCCGAACTCGAAGCCGTGGTCGCGCTTGAGGATCAGGATGTCGTACTCGCCGTCGTGGAAGACCTTCGTGCGCGCCGGATCGGCGAGGATCCGCCCCAGGGGCGAGATGTCGAGCCCGGCCAGCGGGTCGACCAAGTAGTCGCGGTCCTCGGCCGTGATCTGGACCAGGCACACCTTCTCGCGGAAGTTGAAGAAGGAGTCGGCCTCGGTGTCGACGGCGATCTCGCTCTGTCTTTCCAGATCATGGACCAACCGCTCCATGCCGCGCGCGTCCTCGACGAGAGTGGGCGGCGGGAGGTCGAGGTCCATGCGGGCGAGCGGGCGATCCGTGGCGCGGAGAGGGGCTTCCAAGGCCAGCCTAGCCGGGCGCGGGAGCCTCGCAAAGGCACCCCAGCGGGCGCGGGCTTGGACGGCCGCCGGTCCCGCCGCCGGCCGGTGCAGGCCGGGAGGCGCCGGGGCGATGGACGCGAGGCCGCCGCCCAGGAAGGGCTCGCGGCTTCGCTCGTGCGGGATTGGCGAGGATGACGGGACTTGAACCCGCAACCTCCGGCGTGACAGGCCGGCACTCTAACCAATTGAGCTACATCCCCGCCGTTGGGGCGGGAAGTATAGCCCTCCGCCCCGGAGCCAGGAAGGGCGACTCGGGCCCGCCAAGACGCGCGCCGGCGGCGTTCGCGCCCCGGGCGCCGGCGGCGGACTCGGGCCGTGCCGTGAGGCTACGGCAGGACCCCGCTCGGGCAGACGTCGTCGAGCCAGAGCTCCTGGCCGCCGATCTCGAAGACCTCGATCACCCCCTGCAAGGTGAGCGTGCCCATGTCGTTGCCGGTGCCGCCGGTGACGGTCGCCGTCACGCCGCCGATCGTGAGCCCCTGGATGTCCTGGAGGTTCGCGAAGTTCCTGAAGTCGCTGTTGATCTTCAGATTGACGTTCCCACCGAGCTCGCCGAAGCGCAGCGCGAGCCGCGTGATGCGCGGGAAGCCGAACGCGAAGTTGACGTTGTTCGCGTTCGCCTCCTGCACGCTTCCGCCGGCGCGTCCCAGGGCCACGATCCGGCCGGATCCCCCGGAGTGCCAGGTCCCGTTGGACCACTGGAACGCCTTGACCGTGATCGTGACCCCCGAGTCCTGGAAAGTGTCCCCGACCGCATAGATCGTGTTGAGCGCCGGGTCCTCGAAATCGACGCACGGGCCCGGCCCGTTGCCGTTCCCGTTGTCGAACAGGCAGCAGCCGCCCGTCCACACCGCCGCGGCGAGCGCGGCGGCGACGATCGTCCTACCCTTGGCCAGTCCCATGGCTCCCTCCTTCACGGGTGCTGAACGCAGGGCCGCGGAATGCGGTCCCGGCCGGACACGATAAGGAGCCGCCGGCACCCGAGGCAAGGCCGGTGGGCCGGCGCAGCCCGACGGCCGCCGCTCCGCAGCTACTTCTTGCCGAACAGCGAGCCCAGGACCTGCCCCGCGGCGTCGGCGACGTTCTTGGAGCCCTCCTCGAGCGCCTTGACGCGCGACTCGGCGAAGCTGATCGCATCCTTGAGCTCCTTGCTCGCCTTGTTGCCGGCCTTCTCTCCAGCCTTGGCGAGCTTGTTCCGCTCCTTCTGCGCTTCCTTCAACCCGCGGTCCATGGCCTCCTGGAGCTGGTTCAGCACGTCGTTCGCTCCCGCGAGGACGTCGCCGGCGACCTTCTGCCCGGCGCCCGCGACCGCGCCCGCCACACCCGCGAGGCCGCCGGCCACCGAGCCCGCGACGCCCGCGGCGCCGCCCACCACGGAACCCACGAGGCCGGGGATGTTGGGGAAGCCGCCGGGAATGCCGGGCTGCGGGAATGTAGGCAGGCCCGGGAAGCCGGGCAGGCCGGGCAGGCCCGGGAGGCCGGGCAGGCCCGGCAGGGTCACACCGGGCTGTCCGGCCCCGCCGTCGACCGCCGGAACCCCGGGGTAGAACAGGCGCGAGAGATCGACTCCGGCGGGCAGGGGTACGAGCAGGTACATCGGACCGCCGCAGCCCATCGGTCCGAAGGGTGTCATACCCGGATACGGCATCATCACGAACATGGGGTTGTCCTCCTTAAGGTGGGGAGAGTCTAGCGGGGTTCTACCCCAGCTCGGAGAGCATTGCCGGCCGCTGGACGTCAACCGCCAAGGCAAGCCACCCCGGAAACCGATGCACGCGCCGCGCCTG
>DATKBQ010000445.1:0-3234 GCA_035546375.1 Planctomycetota bacterium
CGCAAGATCCGAGACCGCTCGAGGTGAGCCTCGTCGTCCGGCCGGCCGCCGCTGCCGATCTCGAGGAGGCGTTCGTCTGGTACGAGGGCCAACGGGCGGGCTTGGGTGAAGAGTTCTTGGACGCGGTAGGTCAAGCATTCACGGCTGTGCTCGAGACCCCTCGGCGATATCGGGTCGTCCATCGCGACACGCGACGCGCACACCTGCGGCGATTTCCGTATAGTGTTCTCTATCGGATTGTCGGAGACGATGTGATCGTCGTGGCATGCTTCCACGGAAGTCGGAATCCACGCCAGTGGGAGGGCCGTCGATGATGGCCAGCAAGCCAGTGCAGCGGATGGCCTTCGGCCGCCGCTGATCGATGGGACGATAGGCCGGCTAGACGTCCAGCATCCTTCCCGGCCGGATCTCCGGGGTCCAGAACTCGTCGTCCTCGTGCGGCATGCGCGGGACGCCGAAGACCAGGAATCCGGCGAGCACGAGGAGGAACGCGACGAAGGCCAGCGGCGACCACCACGGCAGGAGTCCGCCCCCGCCCAGGGTCTCGCGCAGCTTCTCGGTTCCCTGGTAGGTCGGGAAGAGCGTGACGCGGATCAGCCACGAGAGGAGGATCACGACGTAGATCGCCCAGTAGTTGCGCATGAAGCGCGCGCGCAGCGCGACCAGGAAGCTGATCTTGAAGCTCGGCTGCAGGAGGTCCTTGGCGACGCGCATGCCCCATTCTCGCTGCGGGCTGACCGGGTTGCGGCGCAGGATCGGGCCGTAGAAGTTCTCCTCGATCTTGCGCACCCGCGCGCGCCACACGTCGAAGATCTGGTAGCGGCGCGCCTCGTAGCCCATCAGCAGCGTGATCAAGATCGTGCCGAAGAGCAGCACCCAGTGGGATTGCTTGTCCTCGCGGAAGGCGAAGGCCAACAGTCCGGCGGTGGTCAGGACCGCCCAGTTGGTGGTCGTGTCGAGCCGGATGCGCCAGGCCGTCGCGCGGTACATCTCGCCGCGGTAGAGGTGCACGATGGCGCTGATGTACTCCGCGCGGGAGAGCGGGGTGCTCTCGTAATCGGGCAGCTCGGGGCGTTCGGCTTCCACGTCGCTCCTGGGGACTCCAAGGGTATCTACGCTCGGGCTCGACGAGCATGGCCGGAGCTTTCCGCCGCTACGGCAGAGCGCCCGCCGGCCCTCGACGCTTCCGTAGGGCCCCGGAGGGCGCCGGGTAGACTTCTCCGCCCTCCATGCGGGTCCTCCTGGTCAGCCATCGATACCCGCCTGCGCACACGGCCGGGACCGAGGTGCACACGGCCCAGCTCGCCGCCGGTCTGGCGCGGCGCGGGCACCGCGTGGAGGTCTTCACGGCCGAGAAGGACGTCTCCAGCCCCGACCTCTCGCTGCGCGGGCGCGAACACGCCGGCGTCGCCGTCACCGAGCTGGTCAACAACCTCCATCACGACGCCTTCCGCGAGACCTGGGATTACCCGCGGATCGCGGCGCTGTTCGGCGAGCACTTGGACCGCGCGCGGCCGGACCTGGTGCACGTCCAGCACCTGATGTACCTCTCGATCGGCTGCGTCGAGGAAGCCGCTCGCCGGGGCATTCCCGTGGTCTTCACCCTCAACGACTACTGGCTGCACTGCGCCCGCTTCGGCCAGCGGGTGCACGCCGAAGGCTCGATCTGCCACGCGATCGACTTCGCCCGCTGCGGCGAGTGCTTGACGAGCTTCAAGTTCGCGCAGACGCCGCTCGAGCGAGCGACCGCCCGAGCCATCGCGGGCGTGCGCTCGGCGACCGGGGTCGACCTCGGCGCGGCCGCGCGCGGCGCCGCGAAGCACCTCGCCGGCTGGACGGCGACCCAGCCGCCGGTCGATCCCGATCGCGCCGCGGAGCTGGCGCGCGAGGTCGAGCTGCGCGAGCAGGCCGTGCGCGAGCGGCTCGTGCCGCGCGTGGCGCTCTTCCTCGCGCCGAGCCGCTTCCTGCGCGAGCGCTTCCTCGAGCGGGGATTCGATCCGGCGCGCATCCGCCACGTGCCCTACGGGGTCGAGCTCGAGCGCTTCCGCGCGCACCCGCGGGCGCGTTCCGAGCGGTTGCGCGTCGCCTACATCGGCGCGCTGGCGCCGCACAAGGCGCCGCACCTGGCGCTCGAGGCCTGGGCTCGGATCCCAGCCGAGCTGCGCGCGCGCGGCGAGCTGCACCTCTTCGGGCCCGCGCGCCACCACGACGACTATCGCGATGCGCTGGCCAAGCGTGCGGCGGAGCTCGGCGCGACGCTGCACGGGCCGCTCTCGCGCAACGAGGTCCCCTCCGAGCTGGCGCGGACCGATCTGCTCGTGGTCCCGAGCACCTGGTACGAGAACGCGCCGCTGGTCATCCTCGAGGCGCTGGCCGCGCGCACGCCGCTCCTGGTCTCCGATCTGGGCGGCATGGCCGAGCTCGTCGAGCCCGGCCGCAGCGGCTGGCGCTTTCCGCCCGGCGACGTGGGCGCGCTGGCGGAGCGCCTCGCGGCGCTCCTGCACGACCCTTCGCCGCTCGAGGCCTTGTACGCCGAGGACGTCGCGCCGCCGCCCGACGTCGCCGAGCAGGTCGCCTGCATCGAGTCGATCTACGGCGAGGTGCTCGCCGAGGGGGCCGCGCGGTGAGGGCTCGCCGAGCCGCGCTGCTCGCGGTCGTGCTCGCGGGAGCTTGTGCCGGTCCACGGCCGGCGACGGAGCGCCGGCCAGAGGATCAGGGCGCCGTCGTCGCAGTGAGCGAGCTGCCCGAGCGCCACCGCGAGCTGCTCGAGGCCTACGGCAAGGGCGGAGCTGCGTGGGAGGACGCGCGCCGGCGGGCCCTGTCGGATCCCGAGCTGGCGCGCTTCCTGGTCGACAACCTCGTGGTCGAATGGGTGCGCGCCTGGCACGGCCAGAACGCCGCCGACCCCACCCGCGCCCGCCGCGCCTTCGAGCGCGCGCGCGCCGAGCTCGTCCGCGCGGGAGCGACGGGGGCGCCGGTGCTCGCGCAGCTCCTGGACATCGGCGACTCCGTGGTCGCGGAGCTGGCGGCAGATGTGCTCCTGCGCATCGACCCCGCGCCGGTCGCGGAGGTGGCGGAACTCCTGGGATCACCCGAGGGAGAGACCCGGCGGCGCGCGGCGGCACTGCTCGCACGCCTGGGCGCCGACCCCGAAGCGGACGAGCGCGCGCGCGAGGCGCTGGCGCGGCTGGCCCACGCCGATCCCGAGTGGACGGTGCGGGCCGAGGCCGCGGC
>DATKBQ010000446.1:0-3044 GCA_035546375.1 Planctomycetota bacterium
GAAATACCGAATTACCGAACCAGGTTCGATTCTTCAGCCTGCCGCAGCCGTCCTGCAGCTTGCCGAGCCGCCTCGGCAGGCTGAAGAATCGAACCTGGTTCGGTAATTCGGTATTTCACGCCGCCTCGAGCTCCGAGGTGCAGTTCGGACACCGCGTCGCCTGGATGCGGATCGACTCCAGGCAGTACGGGCAGCTCTTCGACTCCGGTACGGGAGCCGGGCCCGGCTGCTTGCGCTCCAGACGGTGGAGCTGGTTGATGGTCACGAAGATGCAGAACGCGACGATCACGAAGTCGAGCACGGTCTGCAGGAACACGCCGTAGTTGATCGTCGGCGCCGGCGGCGTCGCCGCCTTGGCCTCGGCCAGCGTCGCGAAGCCGCGCCCCGACAGGTCGATGAACAGCCGGCTGAAGTCGATTCCGCCCACCAGCTTGCCGATCGGTGGCATCAGCACGTCGTTCACCAGCGAGGTGACGATCTTCCCGAACGCCCCGCCGATGATGATGCCGATCGCCATGTCGATCACGTTGCCGCGCAGGGCGAACTGCTTGAATTCCTTGAGCACGCCTCTAATCCTCCGGCGCGGGCCGCGCCGCTCGAGGTCTACCGCCATGCGCTCCGGGCCGAACGGCGCCGGAACCGCGCGTGCAGCGTATCGCCGGCGTGGGCGCGCCGCCGCTGGGATCGCTAGACGTCTTGGCCCGCAGCCTCCGGGAGGTGTCAGGTTTCGCGGCCAAGACGGCTAGCTCGCGGCACGCGAGCGAAGCGAGCACGTGCCGCAGCCGCGCCAGCAGGCGCGGCGCGTGCATCGGTTTCTGGGGGTCTTGCCTTGGCGAGCGAGGTCGAGCGACCAGCGATACTCGTTGGGCTGGGGTAGGATCCCGCTAGAACTTCCAGCCGAGCGACAGGAGGAAGCGGTGGTCCTCGCGCTCCTTCCCCGGCGCCGGCGTGTTGTCCCAGTCGAAGACCCACTGGAGCTGGCCGAACATCCCCTCGGTGAAGCTGACCTTGGCGCGCGTGTCGACCTTGGCGTTGACGTCGTCGGAGTCCTCCAGCGACGGGAAGAGCTCGCTCGTCTGCCCCAGCTCCCAGATCCGGTGCGGCTTCCAGGCGGCGTTGTAGGCCAGGCGGCCCGCCACGTACTCGTCGCTGGTGGTCTTGAACTCCTCGTCGAACCAGGTCAAGCCGGCCTCGGCGGAGAGCTTCCAGCGCTCGCTCTCCTGGAACTGCCGGCCGGCGCCGGCGCCCAGCGTCCAGCGCAGCTCGAGGTTGGCCGCCTCGTCGGCTTCGGCGCTCGTCTGCACGAGCCCGTAGGTCTTCTCGGTGAAGAAGTAGTCGTACTTCGCCTTGCCGCTGGTGCGCCGGTCGGTCAGGTTCCAGCTCCCGGTGGTGTTCTTCTCCTCCGCGTAGTTCCACAGGAAGCCGAGCGTGACGCGGTCCTTCTCGCGCCGGTACTCCGCGTCCGCGGTCGCGTTTCCGTTGCGCGTCTCCGAGTTGCCGGTGGTGACGATCCCTCCGGCGGTGATCGAGCCGGTCCAGCGGCCGGCGACGGGCTCGGGATCCTGGGCCCGGGACGCCGGCGGCAGGATCGGGCCGTGCAACCGAGCCACGGAGGCGGAGGCGAGAAGGACGATCAGGGTGAGGGGGCACATGCAAGGGGTCCTTTGCTGGGAAGCGGCCCTCTACGCGGCGATCGGCGCCAGGCGATCGGCGCCATATTAGGGATGGCGCGCCTGGGCGGCGAGCGGCGGTTCAGCCGCCCGCGCCGCCGGATGCGGCCTCCGCCGATGGACGTGCGCGGCTCAGCAGGGCGAGGCAGCCGGCCACGAGGAACGCTGCGCCGACGAAGAGCCCGCGGATCCCGACCAGGGCGCTGAGGAAGCCGCCGGACACGGCCGCCAGCGAAACGGCGAGGGCGCGGGCGGAGAACACGACGCCGAAGGCGCCGCCGCGGCGCTGTGCGGAGCTCTCGGCCGCGGCGACGCCGAAGGCCAGCGGCGCCGACCCGGCCATGGCGACGCCCAAGGCGACGCGCGCGAGGAGCAGCACCTCGTAGCCGGGCGCGGCGGCGTGCAGGAGCAGCGCGGCCGCGCTCCACGCCGAGCAGCGCAGGAGCGCGCGGTAATGGCCCTTGCGGTCGCCGTAACGTCCCCACAAGGGCATCGCGACCAGGCTGGCGAGCGCCATCGCGCTGAAGAGCGCGGCGGTGCTCGGCGAGATCCAGGCGACGCTCGTGCGCAGCTCGCGCACGTACAGCTCGAGCAGCGGGTTGGTGGCGCCGAGCCCGAACTGCATCCCGAAGAGCAGGAGCACGGCGGCGCGCACGGTGCGGTTCCGGCGCAGCTCCCCGAGGTCCCCCAGGCTCTCGCGCAACGCCGTGCGCAGCCCGGTCCCAGGGGTGCTGGCTCGGCGCTGGGTCGGATCCTCGCGGGCGAAGACGGCCACCAGGAGCGCGCCAAGCGCCGACAGCGCGGCCACGGCGAGGTAGATCTCGCGCACGCCCCAAGTGGCGCGCACCCCCTCGCCGAGCGCGGGGCCGGCGATCATGCCCCAGATCATCGAGGTCTGCAGCGTCCCGGCGATGCGCCCCTGCGCTCCGGCCGGCGCGGCGATGCTCACCAGGGTCAGGCTGGGGGCGACGAAGCCCGAGAAGAGCCCCTGGGCGACGCGCAGCGCGAGGAGCTCCCAGGGGTCGCGCGCCAGGTACATCGCGCCGACGAACAGCGTGATCGCGAGCATCGACCGCAAGACCATCAGGCGCCGGCCGTAGCGGTCGCCGAGCACGCCCCAGATCGGCCCCATCAGCGCGGCCGTGAGCGGCGCGGCGCCGTAGAGGATCCCGGCCCAGGCGGCGATCTCCTCGGCGTCGGTGAGGCCCAGCTCCTCGAGGTGGCTCGGGAAGAAGGGCAGGAAGCTCATCATCCCGACGGCGGTGACGAAGTTGGCGGCCCATACCGCGCGATAGGTCCGCCGCCAGCCCTGCACCCGCGCGAAGATACGGAGTCAGGGCAACTGGGCAACTTCTGAGTCGTAGTCAAAGTTCT
>DATKBQ010000447.1:0-6877 GCA_035546375.1 Planctomycetota bacterium
GTATCCCCACTACGCGCGAGCACCCTCGCCCTTTACGGTTTTGCCGCCCGAGCGGTCCCGGGCCGGCCCGGGCCGCCGCCCCAGCGGCCCGGGGACGGGCGTCCGCGTCGCCTTCACCAACCGCGGCCTCTCGATCGGCCCCCACAGCGTGGGTGCCATGCCCGACCGCGTCGAGCGCGTGCGCAGCTACTTCGAGCAGGCGGGGGCGCAACTCGCGCCCGGCGCCTCCTGCGCCACCCTGCCGTAGTGGTTGCGGACGTTGCTGCGGACATCGTCGTGGTCGCTTGCGTTCATGGACGTCTTCCTTCGATCGAGATTTCGGTAGCCGATGGATGGAGGCTCGCGAGCAGACTCGCGAGCCGGCGAAGGGCCCGGGGATCCAGGCAGTAGCAGGTCCTCGGACCCTCCACCTCGCCCTGGAGGATCCCGGCCTCCTTCAGCACCTTGAGGTGCTGGGAGACGGTGGACTGGGCGAGATCCATCTCGCCCACGATCTCGCCGCAGACGCACGCCTCGCGCCGCGCGAGCAGCCGCACGATGCGCACCCGGGCGGGGTGCCCCAGCGCCTTTGCCAAGCCGGCGAGCTCCGCGTCGGCCTGATGCCCCCGGCCCGACGGGCGCTGCGGCCCGCTCCCCTGCGCCCCGGGCCGCGGCTTTGCTGTCATCGTAGATCGACGATAGACGATCAGAGCCCCCCCTTCAAGCCCTTGCTCGGCCGGCCCTCGCGCGCCCCGACGTCCCCCGGGGTGGGGTAGCCTTGCGAGGCAGGTCCTGGGTGAGCCGCCGCACTGGCCGCCCAGGCACGCGGAGCGGGCGGCGGGAAGGACATCGCATCCTCCCTCGCCGAGCGTTTCCGCGACCGGCGGAGCATGTGAGTTGCACGCGGTGGCCGACTCTGACGGCGATGGAGTTCCAGCGCGAGCAGGTGGCCGGTCTTCCGCGTTGTGCCGTACGCGCGTGACGATGAGCAGGCCCTCGCACCCGGCAGCTTCCCGGAGCGCACTCGACAAAAAAACAAGATTTCTGCCCAATCATACTCGGGACGTGATACAGTCCGGCTCGATGAAGCGCCGGCCGAGAGTTCGACAGGGCGAGCTGCCGTTCAAGACGCGCGGCGGCCCACGACCGGGCGCCGGGCGGAAGCCGCAGGGCGAGCGCGCGTGCGTCTCCCACCACGGCCGCGTCGCGTTCGCCAAGGCCCACCCCGTGCACGTCACCGCGCGTCTCCGCGCCGGACTGCCGAGCCTGAGGCGCAAGGAAGCTCATCGCGCGATCCTGCGCGCGTTTGAAGCCGGCGCGGAACGGAACGGCTTCCGTCTCACGCAGTACTCGGTGCAGTCCAGCCACCTCCATCTCATCATCGAGGCGCCGAACCGCCTCGCGCTCACGCGCGGGATGCAGGGGCTCCTTATCCGTGTTGCGCGCGCTCTGAATCGCGCCTGGCGGCGCGAGGGTTCCGTTTTTTCTGATCGCTACCACGACAGGATCCTGCGCTCGCCGAAGGAGGTCCGGATCGCGCTGGCCTACGTCCTGAACAACGCCAAGCGGCACGGGATCTATGAAGCTGGCGTAGATCCGTTCTCCTCGGGTCGTTGGTTCGACGGCTGGCGCGAGGCGAAGCCGAGCGTCTCGGTCCGCTCGATCCTCCCCAAGGCGCGGACCTGGCTCCTGACCCTCGGCTGGCGGCGCTGGGGCCTGATCAGCTTGGAGACGGTCCCGGGCGGATAGGACGCCGCGCGCCGTGGCGCGCGGCGTGCGTCCGATCCGCCGGCGGCTGCATTATGGTCGTGGAATGGCGAATCCGGCGCCTCCGATCTCGGCGGCCGAGCTGCTGGAGCACCAAGCGTGGATCCGGCGGCTGGCGCGGAGCCTCTTGCGTGACGAGCACGCGGCCGAGGACGCGGCCCAGGACGCGCTCCGCGCGGCGCTCGAGCGCCCGCCGGCCGAGCGCAAGAACCTGCGCGGCTGGCTCGGCGCGGTCGTGCGGAATGCCGCGCTGCAGATCAAGCGCTCGGAGCAGGCGCGCGCCGCCCGCGAGCGCCGAGCCGCCCGCGGCGAGGCCCTGCCCTCCGCCGTCGAGCTGGTCGAGCAGGCGGAGCTCCTGCGCGAGCTGGCCGGCCACGTGGTCGAGCTGGCCGAGCCGTACCGCTCGGTGCTGATGCTGCGCTACTTCAGCGGCCTCGCGCCGCGCGAGATCGCCCGCAAGCGCGGCGTGAGCGTGAACACGGTGCGCTCGCAGCTCGCGCGCGCCCTGGCGCGCTTGCGCGAGCGCATGGACTCCCGCCACGGCGGCGACCGTTCGGCTTGGACCGGATTGCTGCTGCCGATGGCTTCCAAGGGACCCGCGGCGCTCGCGGGATGGATGGAGGTGGCGGCGATGAGCCTGCAAGCGAAGCTCGCGACGGCCGCCGCGGCCGCTGCGTTGATCGGCGCGCTGGCCTGGTGGCCGCTCAGGAACGCCGGCGACGATGTAGTGACCGCTGACGCCCCTGCTCCGCTGGCGGCACCCGCACCGCAGCCTGCTGTGGAACCGGCGCCCGGTGCGAACGTCGAAGCGCCGGCAGGCACGCGCGAAGCCGTTGCGGCACCGCGCACCGACGGGCCCGGTCTCCTGCTCTACGGCTCGCTCACCGACAGCCAGGGCGGGCGCGTCGCCGCGGGCCGCCTCCACTTCGAGGATGAGCAGGCCGAGATCCGCACGGCGGAAGTCGCTACGCCGGGCAGCTACTCGATCGTCGGCCTCCAGCCGGGAGCCTGGAAGCTCTACCTGCGCTGTGACGGCTACTGCGCCCAGGAGCAGGACCTCGAACTGCCCGCCGGAGTGGACACGGTGCGCCGCGACCTCGTGCTCGAGCGCGCGGAGAGTCTGTACGTGCGCTTCGCGGGTCCCGACGGCGCGACGCTGGAGCACGAGAAGCTGGCGCTCACGGCCGTGGCCTCGCTGGACCCGCCGCCGCGGCAGCTCGCGGGCGTCCAGGGTCGCGACGCCTCGATGCACGGTGTTGGCCGCTTCCGGGCCCACAGGAGCATCGAGCCCCTAGCGGACCTGCCCGAAGGCTTCGCCGGCCGGCTCGACCTGGCCGCGCCGCTGCCCCTATACGTCAGCGCCGTCATGCGCAACATCGTGCTTGAGACTCGAATCGTCGGCGCTGCAGACGGCCGACTCGAGTTCGTGCTCGATCCCGAGCGCCTGCAGGCGAATCTGGCATCGCTGCGGCTGCGGGTGATCGACGCCTCCAGCGGGGCGCCGCTCGCGGGGAGGGTCGAGCTGACCAACACGCAGCAGGGTGGCGGTGGCACGGCACTCGGCCCCGATGGATCGGTCGCCTTCGAGGAGCGGGCGCCCGGTCTCCTGGAGCTGAACTTCCGCGTCGAGGGCTACGAGTCCCTGAAGAGCCGCGTGCGCCTGGAGCCCGGCGAAGCGAAGGACCTCGGCACGGTCGCCCTCTCTCCGGCGACGACGATCCGCGGAAGGGTCGTCGATCGCGAAGGCAAGCCGGTCGCCGGCTCGATCGAGCAGGTGTCGCTGGCGCACTTGAAGCTTCCCCAAGACGTCGAGACGCGCTTCTTCCGGCCGCTCGACGGAGATGGTCGCTTCGAGGTGGAAGACGTCGCGCGCGGACAAGTGCTGCTGATCGTCCGCCCGAAGGAAGCCGCGTTGACCCCAGTGGTGATCGACACCCGCTCCGCGCAGCCCGAGGAGCTGGTGATCACGGTCGAGGCGGGCATACGCGCGAGCTTCCGCCTCGCACGCCCGAGCGCCGGGCGGCGTCAGGTGACGCTCGCGACCGCCGACGGCACTCCCTTCTGGACGCGCGGGCTGCTCGACTTCTGGATCGCGGACGTGCGCCTGGGCGCGGGCCGCTACCAGCTCTGGATCGGCACGGACGAGCGCGTCGAGCGCGTCGAGACGCTCGAGGTGGGCGCGGAGCCGGTGAAGATCGCCGTCGAATGACGGGCCCGGCATGAAGCGCCTGCTGGCTGCCGCACTGGTCCTGATCGCGGCCCTCGCCGTGTGGGTCGGGATGCGGCGCACGGTTCCGCAGGTGCGCGCGATCCCGATACAGCCCACAGTCGACGCACCGCGGCCGGCGCACCTGCCGAGGTCGACGCCGAGTCTCCGCGACGAAACCGCTCCGCGCGAAGTGGCAGCCAACCCAGCCCTCGCGTCCGAGCTCGCCGAAGCGCCCGGAACCACCAAGCCGGCGGTGCCACCCGGCGAATCGGACCCCGTCCAGCACGTGCTCTTCGGGCGTGTCTCGGACCCCTCGGGTATGCCTCTGTCCCAGGTCCACGTCGTCCTCACGGACGATCTCGGCGTGCGGGTGCACGACCGGAGCGATGCCGACGGCGGCTACTCGATCTCGGGCCTCCACGCCGGCCGCTGGTGGCTGCGCACGTGGGAGCAGACCCATCGCGAGCTGCTCGACCTGGTGCAGATCGCCGGTGACTCGACCGCGCTGCGCAAGGACCTGGTCCTCGAGCCCGTACGGGCGGTGATCATCCGGCTCGTCGACTCGCAGGGTCGGACGTTCTTCGACGTGCTCGACCGGAAAACCTTTCCCAGCGGGATTCCGCTCGCGTTCGTGGCCACGCGCGAACCGCCGCCCGAGCTCCTCCACGACATGCGCGGGCGCCTGAACGCCGGCGAGGGGCCGCGCACCGGACGCTTCGAATGGGATCCGGGCGAGGACGGAAGGTGCGGCTACCTCGAGCTGCAGGAACCGGGATTGGGCTGGGTGAGCCTCGTCTTCGATCGTCTGGTCCTTGAGACGAAGGCCCTCGAGCCGGACGCCCAGGGGCTCACCTTCGTGCTCGACGCGGAGCGCCTGGAGCGGAGCCTGTGCTCGGTGCGCTGGCGCTTCGTGGACGCCGAGAGCGGCGAGCCCTTGCTCCACGCCGGCGGGACCGCGAACACGGACGAGACGTCGAGGTTCCTGCCGTCCGCCACCGATACCGACGGCCGCGTGGTCCTCGAGCAACTTTCGCCGGGCCGGCTGCGTATCTCGCTGCGCGTCGAGGGTCACGAGGGCTTCACCCGCAGGCTCGTGCTCACGCCCGGCGAGGCGCCCGACCTCGGCACGATCGCCCTCGAGCGCGAGACCCGGATCCGCGGGCGGGTCGTCGATGGGCTGGGCGAGCCGGTCGGAGTGCACCTGGCCTGCGCCCGCATCGAACCCGGCGATCCGTTCGCCAAACCTGACGTGCAGGGTTGGACCACGGAGAGTCGACCGGACGGCACGTTCGAGGTGGGCGGTCTGGGGCGTGGCAAGTACCTCCTGCGGACCGTGGTCGACGACGAGGTCGGCATCCCAGGCCGGCCGATGGACGCCCAATGGGTCTCGGGCTCCCACGTCGTCAGCACCCTCGGCGGATCGGTCGAGGACCTCGTCCTGCGCCTCGAGCCGGCGTGCCTGCTCGTCTTCATCGTCTCCGACAAGGCGTGCAGCTCCTGGCGTTACCGCGTCACGGAGGAGTCGGGGTTCGTGATCCGCAGCAGCCGCTTCTACGGCCTCGGGCCGCGCCGCCTGAAGCTGCCACCGGGGCGCTATGGTGTCGTCCTGTCGGACGAGGACGGCCGCGAGGTCTCCAACCGCAGCGTGCTGCTCTCGGACCAGCCCGTGTTCCTCGAGGTGCAGAGCGAATGAGTCCGAAGCGATGAGCAGGATCCTCGCGATCGCCGCGGCGCTCTGCCTCGCGCTCGCGGCCTGGATCCTGCTGGCGCGGACGAAGTCTCCGGGAGTTGCCGCGATCCAGCCGACTCCGGCGGTTGCGGCGCCCGCGGCGGACGAGCTCGAATCCGCTCCAGAACCGCACGCGCCGCCGCCGGATCCGGCCCGATCCGCCGGAGGCGAGGTTGCCAAAGCCGTCGAGACAGCTCATCCCCAGGCCGCCGCGGTAAGCGCGGCGGAGGATCCGGTCCAGTGCCTCCTGTACGGCCGCATCCGCACCGCGGGCGACGAGCCGGTCGAGCGGCGCGGCGTGACGCTCACCGACGAGCTGGGCGTCGCCTTGCGCTGCGAGGCCTTCGCCGACGGGACCTACTCGGCCTCGGGGCTGCACCCGGGCCGCTGGTGGCTGAAGCCCTGGGCCAGCGGCCACCGCTCGATCGTGGACGTCGTGGACCTGACGCTGGAGCGGCCGGTCCTCGCGCGCGACTTCATGCTGCAGCCGGAGGAGCGGATCCAGATCGACGTGCGCGTCGTCGCTCCATCGGGCGAGCCGTTCTTCGCTGCGCTCGATCGCGCCGCCCCGCGCCACAAGAAGCGAGTCCTCATGACGGCCGTGGCCACGCGCGAGCCGCTGCCCGAGAGCCTCTACGCCGTCCCGGGTTCGATCCGCCAGGGATTCGGCGTCGCCGACTTCAATTGGCCTCAGGGCGGTAGCCCGTCCAGCTCGGACCTCTTGGGGACGCTCGCGCTGAAGGAGCGCCCGCCGCTCGTCGCGAGCCTGCTCTTGGGGCGCGCGGTCCTCGCCTCGCAGCCGCTCGAGTTCGGCGTGGAGGAGATCGTCTTCACGCTCGACCCCGAACGGTTTCTGGGCCTGCTGGTCTCCGTCCGCTGGCGCATCGCCGACGGGTCGAGCGGCGAGGTGCTGCTCGAGCCGCGCTGCCGCGTCGAGTTCGAGAACGGCGGGATGATGTCGGGGGTGAAGCCGGATGCCGAGGGCTGGCACCTCCTCGAGGGCTTGGCCCCGGCCCCCATCCGCATCCATGCGAGCCCCCCCGGCTACGAAGCGCTGGATCTGCGGTTCGAGCCTGCCCCGGGTCGGATGACCGACCTCGGATCGATCCCGCTCGGTCCCGAGGTCTGGATCCGCGGCCGGGTGCTCGACGGCGACGGCCAACCCGCAGACGTGTCGCTCCTCTGCAAGCGGA
>DATKBQ010000448.1:0-3439 GCA_035546375.1 Planctomycetota bacterium
TCTCGAGCATGCTCGCCATGTCCGTGAAGGCGAGCGCCGAGAGCCGCGAGCTGGATCTGCAGCCCGCGGACCAGGGCAGGACGTTCCGCGTGGCCCCCGATCGCGACGCGTACGAGAAGACCCTGGCCGGCGGACACTGAAGACCGTCGAGCGGCGCACCCGCGCGTCGGCCCGTTTCCCTTCGCGCGCCGCCGCGTCAGCGCGCGCTCAACGCGCCTCGATCGCGCCCAGCGCGATGTGTGCAACCTGGCGCGCCAACGCGTTCTCCTCGAGCTGCATCCGCGAGAGCGGCGCGGCCGCTTCGCGCGCGTCCGGCCCGGCCAACGAGAGGGCCAACGCGGCGCAGATGCGCACGCGCAGGCTGGGATCCTCGATCGCGGCGGTGAGCTCCTCGATCGAGGGCCGCCGCGGCGCTCCGGAGCCCAGCAGCGCGCACGCGCGCAGGGTCGGATCGGGGTCGCTCAGGCCGTCCGCTTGCGGGGGGGCGTCCTCGTCCGCGAGCAGGCCGCGGCGCGCGAGGTCGCGGAGCGCGGCGAGCGCCGCGCGGGCAGGCTCCGGCGACGGGTCCTCCAACCTCTCCACGAGCGCGCGCACGCCGGCCCCACCCAGCTGCGCCAGATCTTCCGCCGCCCGCCGGCGCAGCGTGGGATCGGCCGAGGCCAGATCGCGCAGCATCGAATGGATCGCCGGGGCCAGCGCGCTGGCGCGCACGCCGGGGTCGGGATCGAAGGCGAGCGGTCGCAAGGCGCCCTGGACGCGCTCGTCGCCGGGCGCGATGCAGGCCAGGCTCTCGGCGGCCAGCCGGCGTTCGACCTCGGAACGCTCGTCCAAGGCCGCGCACAGGGCCGGCACGGCGTCGATCGCCTCCGGCCCGAGCTCGCCGAGCAGCGAGATCGCCATCCGGCGCCGTTGCGGGCGGGGGTCGGCGAGCATCTCGACCAAGGGCGGGACGGCCGCTCCGCGCAGCACGCGCACGAGCACGCTGAGGCGGCGCTGGCGCGCGTCGTCCCCCGAGCGGAGCTCGTCGATCAGGATCGGCAGGAGCGCCTGCCCCCCGCCACCGAGGATCGAGTCCAGCGCGACGCTCACCTCCGGATCCTCCAACCTGCCGGGGTCCACCGCGTCGATCAGCAGGGTCGCGTCGCGCGCCGCGAGCTTTCGGAAGGTCGCGACGCACTCCTCGCGGACCGCCGGATCGGGATCGGCGCAGGCTTTCGTGAAGAGATGCGGTGCCAGCGGCCGCACTCGGTCCGGCTCGCAAGTCCCGAGCGCAATGACCGCGGTGAGCCGCACGAACGGGTCGGGGTTGCGCAGGTCCTGGGCGAGCTCCGCGGGGCCCTTCGCGCAGGCGCTGGACAGGAGGAGCAGCCAAGATGCGGCGGCCAAGCGCGGGTGCGCCGGCCTGGCGGGGCGGGGGCGGGAGCCGGGGCCAGCGACCATGGGCAACGGTTCAGGATACTACTCGCGCAGTCCGCGGACGGCGGCCACGCGCGCGGGAACGCTCGCGCTGCCTGGAAGGCTCCGGGCGACTACGATGGTCTCTCGCGCCGTCGCGCAGATGCCCATGCAAGAGACGAGCTCCAGGAAGCCCGCAACGGCGGCGGCGGCGCGCCACGCGCTCCTGCTCGCGCTGCTCGCGGCCGCTTTCGCGCTCGCGCTCCACGGCTTGGTCCGCGGGCTGCGCGATCGCCTCGCGCTCGAGATCCTGCTCGCCCCCTGGTTCCCGGCCTGGGCCTGCGCGGCGGCCCTGTCCGTCGGTGCCGGCGCGGCCGCGCTCGCGCTGCGCCTGCGCCCGCGCTCGCTGCGCGCGGGCGAGGCCTCGGCGCTGAGCTTCCGGGTCCTGTTCGCGATCCTCGTGCTCGGCACGGCCTTCTTCGTCACGTTCCTCCAGCCGCTCCAGCGGCTCTACCTCGACCTCGCCGCGGGCCTCGCCGCCGGCCTGTTCGCGGCCTGGGTCGCGCTCGAGCCCGCCATCCTGCGCGCCGTGCCGCGCAAGTGGTTGCGCGTCGCCGACGTGGCGCTCTTCGACCTGGCCCTGCTGCTCGTGCTCGGTGAGCTCGCGCTGCGCGTCGCGGCCGCCGTGCGTCCCTCGCCGCTCTTCGCGATGTCCTCGCGCGGGGCGCAGCAGTTCCTCGAGGCGAACCGGCCGCGGGCGGGGGAGGTGCGCTGGGGGTTCCCGTTCAACTCCCGCGGGCACTACGACGTCGAGTTCGCCCCCAAGCGCCCGGGGCAGACGCGCGTCGTCTCGATCGGCGATTCCTTCAGCGCGAGCGGCGTGCCCCACGCCTACCACTTCACGACCGTGTGCGAGCGCCTCCTGCCCGGCGTGGAGGTCTGCAACCTGGGCGTCGTCGCCATCGGACCGCCGGAGTACCTGCTGCTCCTGAACCAGGAGGGCCTGGCGCTGGATCCGGACCTGGTCGTCATCGACGTCTACGTCGGGAACGACATCCGGTTCTTCGGCTGCGACCAGGCGCGCGGCGCCTCGCTGCTGCGCGCCTGCTTCGACCGCCAGTCGCTCTACCTGCCGACGCTCCTGCCGAGGTTCCTGAAGGTGGGGGCCGAGCGCCGCCTGCGCGGCGACGTCGCCGCTCCCGTCCCAGGCCCGGGGATCCTGCCGGCCGATACGGAGCCGCACATCGACGATCTGGACGAGCTCCAGCGCCGGATGCCCTGGATCTCGAACCCGCTGCTCGAGACCCCGCTCTTCTCGAAGGCCAACTTCCTGGCCTGCGCGATGGCCCACGCGGGCGAGATCTGCGCCGGCGACGGATCGAACTACGGGCCGTTCTTCAAGGAGATGAATGCCATCCGCAGGGCCGTCGGCTCGCGACCCCTGGCGGTGATGCTGATCCCCGAGGAGTTCCAGGTCGAGGACGCGCTGTGGCAGGAGGTCGTCGACGGCCTGCCACACCTTGCGCTCGACCGCGACCTGCCCCAGCGCCTGATCACGGCCTGGCTCGAGGAGCAGGGGATCCCTTACGTCGATCTCCTGCCGCGCCTGCGCGCCGTGCCGCCGCTGTCCGACGGCGATCGTCACCTGTACCTCTTCCGCGACACGCACTTCAACGTGCGCGGCAACCAGGTGGCCGGCGAGGGCCTGGCGGAGCTGGTCAGGAAGGCGCTGCGCAGGGACGCGTGAGCGCGTGCCGCTACATCGGCGCCTAGCCGCGTACGACGCTCTCGGGTAGGAGCTTGTATGAAGAAATCCAAAGCAGAACGCCTCCGGGCCGCCGGCTGGAAGGTTGGCGGGGTGCGCGAGTTCCTCGGGCTCTCGGACGAGGACGTGGCACTGATCGAGCTGAAGATCGCCTTCGCAGGATTCCTCCGCGAGGCGCGGCGACGAAGGAATCTGACGCAGACCGAGCTCGCGAGGTTGATCGGCTCCAGCCAGTCCAGGGTCGCGAAGATGGAGGCGGGAGACGCCTCGGTTTCGCTA
>DATKBQ010000449.1:0-4938 GCA_035546375.1 Planctomycetota bacterium
CAGCTCGTGCGGCTGCGCACCGAGGTCGGTCGCAGCAAGCGGCGTTTCGACGCCTTGGCGCCCGAGAAGCGGGCGGCATGCCTCGCGATCGCGCGGACGAGTCTCGAGCGGCTGCCGGCCGAGGCCTTCCTGGCGCGCGGCAGTGCGGTCCACGCGGTGGCCACCGCGCCTTGAGCGCCCGGCTCAGACCAGCTCGACCGACACGTCGCCGGATCCCAGCTCCGTGAACTCGCCGACCGCGTGCACGGGCACGCCACGCGAAGCCAGCTCGCGCTCGAGCGCCGCCGCGCGCTCGGGGTGGATCGCGATCAGGAGCCCGCCGGAGGTCTCGGCGTCGAAGAAGAGATCGACCAGCGCCTCCTCGATCCCCGGGCCGATCCGGACCTCCGCTCCGAGGCTCGCGCGCCCACGCTTGGAGCCGCCCGAGAGCAGCCCGCGCCGCGCCAGCTCGAGCGCGCCCGGGAAGACCGGCACGTCCGCCGCGCGCACGCGCAGGCACACGCCGCTCGCGCGCGCGACGTTGCGGCCGTGCCCGACCAAGCCGTAGCCCGTGATGTCGGTGCAGGCGCGAGCTCCGGCGGTGAGCATCGCCTCGGCCGCGGGCGCGTTGAGCAGCGCCATCTGATGGGCGGCCGGCTCGAGGGCCTTCCACGTGATCTTTTCGATCTTGGCGGAGGTCGTGAGCGCGCCCATTCCGATCGACTTCGTCAGGTAGACGAGGTCGCCGACCCGCGCGCCGGAGTTGGCGGTCAGGCGATCGCGCTCGACCACGCCGGTGACCGAGAACCCGAACTGGGCCTCGCCCTCGACGGTGTGACCGCCGGCGACCAGCGCGCCCGCCTCGCGCACCTTGTCGAACCCGCCGCGCAGGATCTCCCTCAGCCAGTCGTGCGGGAAAGCCTCGGGGAAGCTAGCCAGCGTCAGCACGCTGACCGGCCGGCCGCCCATGGCGTACACGTCGGAGAGCGAGTTGGCGGCCGCGATCGCGCCGTAGAGGTAAGGGTCGTCGACCACCGGCGGGAAGAAGTCGAGGGTCTGGACCAGCGCCAGCTCGACCCCTTCGGGCAGACCTTCGGCGCGCCCGAGGAGGACGACTCCCGCGTCGTCCATGGTCTGGGGTCCCACGAGCAGGCGTCCGTCCGTCGAGGAATCGATCCCGCGCAAGACCTGCGCGAGCTGCCCTTGGGGCATCTTCCCCGCTCAGCCGGCGCAGGCTGCGTAGTCGGTGAGGCGCTTGTGGCGGTGCTTGGTGCCGAAGAGGTTCACGGGGGAGGAGGATAGCCCCGGCGAGCGGCGGCCAGAAGCGACCGGCGCGTAGAGATCGGGACGTCGAGGGATGTCTCGGGCGGGACGTTGCAACGTGTCGGCCGGGTCGCAACCCCGTGCGGGATCGGAACGCGGTTGGCCGGGCTATCGAAGCCGCCGTTTCAGCTTCTCGTACACGTCGCCCCGGGGACCGGCGATCACCACCAAGACGAGCAGCTCGTGGGCGCGAACCTGGTACACGAGCCGGTAGTCGCCCAGGCGCACGCGGTAGAGGTCATCGCTGCCGGCGAGCTTCCTGCACCCTGGCGGGCGCGGGTCCTCCGCCAGCGCGTCGATCACGCCAGCGGCTCGCCGCTGCGCTCGGACGGGGAGGCTCCCCAGGTAGCGCTCGGCAGGCTTGGAGATCCGGACCTGCCACGCCACCTAGAGTCCCAGGCGCAGGCAGGTGCTAACCTGCCGTCGTGACCTACGAGTGGGACCCGGTCAAGGCCGCGACGAACGTCAAGAAGCATCGAGTCACCTTCGAGGAGGCCGCGTCCGTGTTTCTCGACCCTGTGGCGCTCACGTTCTTGGATCCCGATCACTCCGAGGAGGAAGACCGGGAAATCACTATCGGCCGCTCGACGCGACAACGCGTGCTCTTCGTGGCACACGTCGCACGCGAGGGCCGCGTCCGCATGATCAGCGCGCGGCGGGCCACCCGCCAGGAGCAAGAACAGTATGAGGAAGGAATTGGCGAAGAAACGTGATGACGATTTGCGCCCCGAATACGATCTTGCCCGCTTGAAGGGCGGGGTACGGGGCAAGTACTACAAGCAGGCGGCCGCCGGGACGAACTTGGTCCTGTTGGAGCCAGACGTGGCGCGTGCGTTCCCCGACAGCAGCTCGGTGAACCGAGCGCTACGGCTGCTCCAGGAGATCGCGACGAAGAGTTCTAGAAGCTCCCGGAAGTCAACGGGTGCTCGCCGAAAAGCAACGGGATGACCTAGGCATGCAGCCGACGGCCTTCGGCCACCGCTGATGCCGAGCGTCAGGCTGAAGTAGGGCGAACGGTGACCAGGCCTGCCGAGCCCCCACCAGATTCCCGCCAACCCCATGCCGACAAAGCCGCCGGCAGCGGCCGGCCCTTGCCGCGCAGGATCCCGCCGCCGACGGCCTGGGTGCCGTCGAAGAGTTGGAAGGCCGCGGCGATCGGCAGGATGGCGGCCGCGAGCGCGGCGACCTCGGCGCCGGGGGTGTAGAGCCGCGGCAGCTCGCGGCGGAACGCGAGGAAGGGGCCACGAAGGCCGCCATCACCGCCGCGTCGAGCCCGAGCGCGACCCAGGCCGCGCGCTGCGCCTGCCCCGGCTCGCGCGCGCCGATCCGGTTGCCGACGCCCACCGTCGCGGCGAGCGCGATCCCGAGCGGCACCATGAAAGACAGCGAGGCCAGGTTCATGACCGCCGTGTGCACCGCGAGCTGCGCCGAGCCAGCCGGCCCAGAGCACGGAGAACTGGAAGGCCCACACCTCGACCGCGAGCTGCAGCGCGACCGGCCCGCCGATCGAGAGCCCCCGCGCTGCTCGATGAAATGGGCGAGCAGCTCACGCAGAAGCTGGAGCAGGAAACGCTCTCCACCCTGTTCCGGTCGCTGGCGTGACGTCGGCGAGCTCGGAAGCGCGGGCACTTCGCAGCACTTCCGAGTCCGCGTCCGGACAACGCCGTCCGGCCGTCCGGCTGCCCGCCACGCCCTGGCGACTCCTAGGACTAGCGAACTGCCGAAGGTCTGACTAGCCCCCGGCTGCGTGACGGGGGCCGACACCGGTGACCGTCACGAGGAATGAGATCCTCACAGCCTGGCAATCGTCGTGAGTCCACGCGGAAGCGACAGCCTTTCCTTGTAGGAAGGACAATCGCGGCATACCTTGTCCTTCCAAGAATGACAATAGCCCACGACCTCCTGCGCATGAAGCTCGCCGAATCGCTGGCGACCGAACCGCCCGCTCTGACGCGTCGCGACGTGGTCCTGCCCGCCGTCCCCGGCAAGGCGTTCGCGGTCATCGGCGTGCGCCGGGGCGGGAAGACCTCGTTCCTGGCCCAATGCCGGGCCGATCGGCTCGCCGCCGGCCGCCCGCGCGAGGCACAGCTCATGATCTCGCTGGAGGACGAGCGGCTCGCCGGCCTCACCGTGGCCGACCTCGGCTGGCTGATCGACGAGCACGGGCGCCAGTTCCCGGGGCTGCGCGAGTCCGGCGGCATGACGCTCTATCTCGACGAGGTTCAGACGGTCCCGGGGTGGGAGGGTCTCGTCCGCCGCCAGATGGACCGGGGCCGCGTCGAGCTGTTCGTCTCGGGTTCGTCGGCGAAGCTGCTCTCCCGCGAGGTGGCCACCAGCCTGCGCGGTCGCGCCATGGAGGTCCTCGTCCACCCGTTCAGTTTCCGCGAAGCGCTGCGCCACGCCGGGGCCGAGCCGAAGAAGCCCGTCGAGCGGCTGCGTCCCGCGGAGCGTGCGGCGCTGGATCAAGAGCTTCGCCGCTATCTCGCCGAGGGCGGATTCCCGGAAGCGCAGGGGGCCGCGCCGCGCGACCGCGCCGCGCTGCTCGCCGGCTATGTGGACGTGGTGGTGCTGCGCGACGTGATCGAACGCCACGCGGTGAGCAATCCACTCGCGCTGCGCTGGATCGAGCGCCAGCTCCTGGCCAACCCCGGCGGCCCGTTCTCGGTGAAGAAGCACTACGACACGCTGCGCTCGCAGGGTGTGTCGGTGGGCAAGGACACCTTGCACGACTACCTGGCCCACCTGGAGGATGCGTTCCTGGTGCGCACGGTGGCGATGCACAGCGCCTCGGAGCGACAACGCATGGTGAACCCGCGCAAGGCCTATCCGGTGGACCCGGGGCTGATCGCGCTCTTCGAGCGCAGCGGCCGCACGCACCACGGCCGGGCGCTGGAGACCGCGCTCCTGCTCGAGCTGGAGCGCCGGGGCTACGAGGTCGCGTACGTGCGCACGGCGCAGCGTCACGAAGTGGACTTCCTGGCGCAGCGCGCTGGCGAGGCGCCCCTCCTGATCCAGGCGTGCCTGGAGAGCGAAGGCGACGAGACCTGGGCGCGGGAGCTGCGGGGGCTGGTGGCGGCCGCCGCGGCGCATCCCGACGCGCGGCCGTTCCTGGTGACGCTCGACGCGGTTCCACCCAGCCGGCCGCTGCCGGGTGCACTGACCTGGGCATCTGCCGCCCGCTGGCTGCTGGAGGAGATGTGAGGCCCGGCAAGGAGTAGCTCATCGAAGTCGCCACCCCGCTCGACGCCATCGACAAGGTCTCGGCGCGGGGAGAAGTCGATTCGTCATGGCCAACCGAACGCGCTGCGTCTGGGGTGGACGCGGCGGCCGCTGGCAGCGGCGCGGGCGGTGGTCTTCGCGCAGAGGGTGGACGAGCGCTCGGCACACCCGGACCTCTTCCCGGCGGCGATCCGGACTTGGCTACGCCTCCCACTCCGCGACCGGCCGCGCGCGCTCGGGCCCGCGGCGCCAGATGAAGAGGACGAGCATCGCCGCGACGAGGCCAAGCCCCGCC
The DNA here is from genome assembly GCA_035546375.1 of Planctomycetota bacterium. Taxonomy (GTDB): domain Bacteria; phylum Planctomycetota; class UBA1135; order UBA1135; genus DATKBQ01. Next base: position 4,817 of record DATKBQ010000449.1, read on the forward strand.
GCAAGCCCCCACCAGATCCCCGCCAGCCCCATGCCGAGCGGGAAGCAAAGGAACTGGAGAGTGCCAGGTTCGTGAACGGGGAGGCTAGCCTGCGAGCCGCATGGCAGGGCAGCGCTCGAGGT
>DATKBQ010000450.1:0-10228 GCA_035546375.1 Planctomycetota bacterium
GCGTCACCTGGCGCAGGTCCTGCGCGGAGAGCGGGGCACCGAGCGCGTACTTGGCGATGCGCGCGTTCATGCCCTGCAGCATCCGCGGCCAGCGTTCCTTGGGCAGCAAATCGGGCGGCGGCAGCTCGTGGCAGTTGGCGCACGTCACGACCGAGGCAGGCAGGCCCGGCGGGAGCGGCCTCTGTCCAGGTCGGGCCTGCGGATCGACTTCGCTGCCGCAGCCGAAGACCAGCGCGAACACGAAGACGGTCGAGCGGTGCGGCCAGGAGGAGGACGAGGACATCCCCGAGCCATCGTAACGGCATACGGCCTCGACGAGCGCGCCGCGAGCGCGATGCGCATCCGAGCTCAATAAGAACCGCCCCCGGGGAGGCGCCCATGCAACCGCGGTCTCCGTGGCTCCTGGGGCCGAAACCCCTGACGGACCGGGGCTGGCCGCGAAGTCGGCCGGGCATCCGGAAAGCTGGAGCAGGGTACGCCGCATGGGAGCCGGCCAGGAGCCACGCCACCCCCCATGCCGAACCGTCCAGCCCTCCCGAGCAGCGCGCTGACATTGGCCGCCCTGATGGTCGCCTGCACCAGCGTCCCCCGCCCGCCGTACGCGGTGGAGGCCGGCAGCGGAATCGCGCGCGCCTACGACCCCCAGGACGCGTTGCGCGTCGCCGCGCGCATGGAGATGATCGCTCCGTCGGTGGCCGCGATCCTGGGCGTCGAGCTGCACCCTCCGGTCCAGGTCTACGCGATCCGGCGCGACCTCGGCGCGAGCAGCGGAAAGACGGTGTTCCTTGCCGGCGGCGACGGCTGGGTGCACGAGGCGATCCTCTTGGGCTCGAACGCCAAGCCCTACGAGGTTTGGACGCTGGCGCACGAGTTCGTGCACTGGTACGCGAAGGGACCCTGGACCACGCTGCCGCTGATCCTCGAAGAGGGGCTCTGCAACTTCGTCGCCGAGCGATTCGACGTCTACACCGCGCGCACCTTCCACGGCGACGTCTACTCGATCCTCGAGCGGGGAGGATTCGATCCACGGCCGCTCTTCCGCTACACGCGCGCCGAGCATCCCGACGCTGGATCCCTGGAGATGCAGCGGCTCTACGGGCTCGGATACCTGCTCGTGGCGCGGATCGGGATCGGCGGCCTGCGCGAGCTGTGCGAGGAAGCTACCCGCGCGGGACTCGAACGCGTCCCGGCGTCGTGGGCCTTCGAGCGCGCCGGTCTCGACCCCGACGACTACCGGAGCTGGCTCGCGGCGATCGAGGAGAGCCACGGGCCCTTCGAGGCGCTCGCGATCGGACCCGCGGTGGACCGCTGACGCCCGGGCGCGTCGCGAAAACGCCCCTGATCCTTTTCGGGCGCTTTACAGGCAAGCGAGCCGCCGTTTCCAGATCGAACAAGCATCGGTCCAGCCCAAAAAAGCTCTAAAAGTCACTTTGGGGGTTGACACGCTCTTGCGGGGATCTGTACAAGCGCCGCCATGGCAACCACCAATCAATTGGATCGCGAGATCCAGGACAAGGTCGAGTCTTTCGCCCAGGAGCTTGCGCTGCTGGTGAGGAAAGCCGCCGTCGAGGCCGTGACCGGGGCGCTGGGAGCGACCGAGACCCGACCCCGCCGCGGGCGCCCGCCCGGCCGCAAGGCCGCGTCCAGAGCCGCACCGGTCGGGCGTCCCCGCCGCGGCGCCGCACCGGGTAGGCGGCGCAAGCGCGGACGCCGTTCCGCCGAGCAGCTCGGCGTGATCAGCGACCGCCTCTACAAGTACGTGAAATCCAATCCCGGCCAGAGCATCGAGCAGATCGGCAAGGGACTGCAGCTTCCGACCAGCGAGCTCAAGCGCCCCGCCTCCAGCCTGCTGGAGGCGAAGAAGCTGCGCACGACCGGGCAGCGCCGAGGCACCAAGTACCACGCACGCTGAGCGCGCGCTGGACGTCTCGGGGGGATCTTCCCCCGAGACGTCCTAGCCCGCAGCGTGTCAATCGGCTCTTGCGCGCGTCTCTGCGGAACGTGCCGCGACCGCTCCGCAAGGCGCGTCGCGTCGATCCGCTCCCCCGGGGATTTCTTGCCGCGTCGGCTCCCCCCGGCGTCAGTTGGGCGGATTCTCCGAGAGGTGCTCGCGCTTGTTCTCGACGCCCTTCCACTCCTCGGCCTCGGGCAGCGCGTCCTTCTTGGCCGTGATGTTCGGCCATTTCGCCGCCAAGCTGGCGTTCAGCGCGGTGAACTCGGCCCATTTCTCGGGCAGGTCGTCCTCGCTGAAGATCGCCTCCGTCGGGCATTCCGGCACGCAAGCCCCGCAGTCGATGCACTCGTCGGGATTGATGGCGAGGAAGTTCTCGCCCTCGTAGAAGCAGTCGACCGGGCAGACATCGACGCAGTCTGTGTACTTGCACTTGATGCAGGGTTCGGCGACGACGTAGGTCATGTGGGGTTCCTGGGCAGGCGAAGAGTCGATCTCGGCGGCCGGGGATCTTAGCGGGGGAGCCAGGGCGGGGCCAGGGTTGGCGCACAGGTCGCGGAGCGCGCCGTGGGGCGCCAGGATCTACTCCTCGGGCTCCGCCAGCTCGAGAACGGCCACGCCCGGCGGGGCCTCGTGGGAGCTCTCGCGGCCGTCCGGCCAGCGCACGCGCACCGTGAGCGATTCCCGCTCCGCGCCGCGGCCGAAGAACAGGGCTGCGGTGGACTGGGAGAGATAGCCGGAGCCGGCGTAGACCTCCAGCGCATGCCGTCGGCCGCCCCGTTCCGCCAGTTCCCCCGGTTCCCCTAGGCCATCGGGCAGCTCGAGCGTCACGCGCGCGCCGACGCAGGTCGGGTTGCCCGGACGGCCTCGCAGGCGAATGCACAGCGCGGCGCGCTCCGCACTGGACGGCCGCGCGGGGGCGAAGAGGAGCAGGCGCTCGCCGTTGCGTGACGCGACCAGCTCCGGCCGGCCGTCGCCGTCGGCGTCGCAAACGGTCAAGGCGCGCGCGTCGCCCGGAGCGACGAAGCCGCTCACCGCGGCCGGCACGGGCTCGAGCCTCCCTCGGCCGTCGCCGCGCAGGATCAGGCCGAGGCCGCCGTCCCAGCGCCCGGTCTCCGGCTCGCGGTCGAAGAAGTTGTGGAGCAGCGCCACGTCGCACGCACCGTCGCCGTCGAAGTCCGCCGCGACGACCCCCTGGCCCTGCGAGACCTGCGCCAGCCTAGGCAGCGGCTGCCAGCCGAAACGGACGGATCCGTCGGCGCCACGCTCATTCACGAGCACTCCGCTCTCGAGCGTGGTCGCGCGGAAGACCTGCGCGCGCTCCAGGGCGCTCGCCTCGTAGATCTCGGCCAGCTTCGCGCTCGCGAACTCGTGATAGGTGGGGAGCTTCTCCTTGATGAACGGCATGGCCGACGAGCTGCAGGAGAGACCGCGCACCGGCAGGAGACCCTCCGCTCCCGCCTTCGCCTCGATCAGCTCCTTGCGTCCGCTGGAATCGAATGCGCCGTAATAGAGGAGCGCCGGCTTCTCGCTCGTGGCCTTGTACTTCGTGTTCAGCCCGGCGTTCAGCGCCACGTAGTCGATGTCGCCGTCGCCGTCGAGGTCGGCGCCGGCCAGCGCGGTCCACCAGCCGGTCCGATCGGCGAGGCCGGCCGCTGCGGTGCGGTCCGCGAGCCGGCCGCCGGCGTTGCGCCAGTACGCGATCGGCCCCCAGTCGAGCGCGACCATCAAATCGATCCAGCCGTCGCCGTCGGCATCCGTGGCCAGGGCCGAGGTCACCAAGCCGACTTGCTCGAGCCCGGGTGCGAGCTCCGCGGTCGCGTCCGCGAAGCTGCCGCCATCGTTGCGCAAGAGGCGGCTGGTCGGCGTTTCGGGGTAGCGGCCCGGCACCGAGCGGGCCCCGACGAAGAGGTCGAGGTCCCCGTCGCGGTCGAAGTCCGCCGCGGCGAGGGCGCCGGTCGCATCGTAGACGCGCGGCAGCGAGCCGGCCGGCGCCCGCTCGAAGCGTCCGCCGCCCTGGGCGAGGTACAGCTGGTCGCGCAACATCGGATCGCCGGGCTCGCACTCGGCGCCGCCGCTGGCGACGTACAGGTCGAGGTCGCCGTCGCCGTCGGCGTCGAGCCACAGGGCGGCGGTATCCTCGCAATCGCTGTCCGCGGCCCAGGGACCCTCCTCGGCCGAGCGGAAGCTGCCGCCATCCTGCGCGAGGAAGAGCTGCCCGCTCTGGCCGGCCGATCCGCCGACATAGAGGTCGTCGCGCCCGTCGCCGTCGGCATCGCCCCAGGCGAGACCGGGGCCGGGCGTCGAGAGCTTCGCGGGGAGCAGCGGCTCCCGGCGGTAGTCGTCGTAGGGCCGCTCCGGGCGCGCGCCGCTGTCGAGGCCTCGCTCGAGCGCCACCTCACGCAGCTCGGGCTGCGGCGGTGTCCCGGGCGGCGGCCACGGCGATTCGGCGCTCGGCGGTTCCGTGCCGGAGGGTTCCGTAATCGTGTAGAGGTAGCCCGCGGCGAGGTCGCGGAAGACCTGGCGGTGACCGCTCGGCCAGCGCACGCTCAGCTCGCGCACGTTGCGCTCGCCTCCGAGGCCGAAGTGGAGCAGCGGCTCGTTCGCGGACATGTAGCCGCGCGTCGTGTACAGCTGCTGGACCTGCCGGCCGGCGGGGGTCTCGAGCGCCACGATCGAGCCGATGCCCCAGCGGTTGGAGAGCGTGCCCTCGAGCCGGACCGCGAGGCGCTGGCTCGCGGTCCCGTTGCGGTAGATCGAGACCGGGTCGCCGACGTTGCTGACCACGAGATCCAGGTCGCCGTCGCAATCCAGGTCGACCAGCGCCGCTCCGAAGCTGATTCCCTCGAGCCCGAGCCCCCAGGCCGCCGTCGCGTCCTCGAAGCGCAGGTCGCCGCCGTTGCGCAGCGCCAGGTTGCGCTCGCGGCGCGGCGGCACCTTGCGGTAGAGCGCCCATTGCTCGGCCCACGCCGCGGCGGGATCCAGGCCGCGCTGCGCCTGCGCCTCCTCCAGCGCCCGCAGCTCGCGCGTCAGGTCGGGGTCGAAGGAGTGGTTGGCCGTGCCGTTGGTGACGAAGAGGTCCGGCCGGCCGTCGCAGTCGAAGTCGCCGAACTTGACCGACCACGTCCAGTCGGTGCTCGCGACGCCGGCCAGGAAGGCCGCCTCGAGGAAGCGCGGCGTCCCCGTGTTCAGGTAGAGCGCGTTGCGCATGTACTGGCGCGGCTCGGCGCTCTCGAGGAACCAGCGCGACTCGTTCATGTCCCCCATCATCAGCTTGGACATGAAGTGCGTCGTCGGAGCCATGTCCGCCGCGAGGAAGTCGACCCGTCCGTCGCCGTCGACGTCCGCGAAGTCGGCGCCCATGGAGAACCACGGAATGTGCGGGAGCGCCTCCGGCAGCACGTCGACGAAGCGCCCGCCGCCCTGGTTGTGGTAGAGGTGGTCGGGATCCCAGAAGTCGTTCGCGACGTAGAGGTCGGGCAACCCGTCGTGGTCGTAGTCCCACCATGTCGCCGAGAGCCCCGGCTCGTTCGCCGCGAGCCCGGCTTCGACGGTGACGTCGGTGAAGCCCTTGCCGTCGTTGCGATAGAGCCGGTCGCGCTGGCCGGCCTTCACGACGTAGCGCTGCAGCTCGCCGCCGATCCGCCGCTCCTGGATGGCGAAGAGCTCCTGCTGGTCCTCGGGCACGGTCGCCTCGCCCTCGGCGATGCGGGTCTCGGGCCGGTCCTCGCCCGGCGGCGGATAGAGCCGGTTCGTGAGCAGGTAGAGGTCGAGGTCTCCGTCCGCGTCGTAGTCGGCGAAGGCCGCCATCACGCTCGCTCCGCGGAAGTCGACGCCGAGCTCCTTGGCACGCTCGCGGAACGACCCGCCGCCCTGGTTCACATAGAGCCGGTTGGGCGCGTCGTAGTTGCAGACGTAGAGGTCCAGGTCGCCGTCGCCGTCGACGTCCGCGAAGGCGCATCCGGTCCCCCAGTCGCTCTCGGGCAGGATCCCTGAGCGCTGCGTCGCGTCCTCGAAGCGCAGGTCCCCGACCTGCCGGAAGAGGCGGTCCTGCCCCGTCTGGCTGGTCAGGAACAGGTCGGGGAGCCCGTCGCCGTCGTAGTCGCCGGCGCACACGCCGCCGCCCGCGTAGCCGTGCGGGTAGAGCCGCTCGAGCGGATGGCCCCACTCGAAGCGGTTCTCGAACGCGACCCCGGTGCGCTCGGCCGGAAGGAGCTCGAACAGCGTACTCCCGGAGGGATTGGGCGCCGCGAGCGGCTCGGCCTCGATCGCGCCCTTGCGCGGAGCCGAGTTCTCGGTGCGCTCCTGGCAGGCGGCGAGCAGGGCGAACGTCAACGCGCAGCCCAGCGACGTTCCGCGGCTCGAGCGCGGCTGATTCCACCCGCCTTTGCCGAGCGTATGAATGGATCGCATCTCGGACGGAGCATGATAGCCCGGGATGGAAGCCGGCGCGGTCGCGGTGCCGCCACCGGCAGAGCGATCCAGCGGCGCGGGCGCCAGCGGCGCGCGTCCCGGCACCGCGAGCCGCTTCACCGCGCCGAGGGCACGCCCGGCGCGAGCACCCGATCCATCCGCTCGCGGATCTCGCGGAGCCGCTCGCGGCCGCCGCCGCGCACCTCCGCCGTGGCCCAACCCTCGTAGCCGATCTCCGCCAGCGCCGCGCGCACCTCCGGCCAGCCGCAATCGCCTTCGCCGATCTCGACCTCGAAGCCCTTCCAGAGCCCCTCGGCGTCGCGCTTGGCGCGGCTGTATTCCTTGACGTCGAGCTTGAGGATGCGCTTGCCGAGGATCCGGATCCACTGCTCGGGCCAGCCGTAGTTCACGACGTTGCCGACGTCGAAGTGCCAGCCCACCCACGGGCTCTCGAGCTGGTCGACGTAGCGCGCCGCCTCGAGCGGGCTCAAGAGGAACTGGTTCCACACGTTCTCGATGGCGATGTGCACCTCGAGCTCGGCGGCCAGCGGCAGGACCTTGCGCAGCTCCTCCTGAGATCGTTCCCACGCGTCGTCGTAGGCGATCTTCGCGTTCACCACGGCCGGTACCAGCAGCACGCTCGTCCCGCCGAAGCGCTTGCAGTCGCCCAGCGCCGTGCGCAGGGCCTCGACGCCGCGCGCGCGCACCGCCGCATCCGGATCCCCCAGCGTCGCCTGCCAGTGCACCGAATCGACCACGCCCGGGATCTCGATCCCCGTGCGCTCCTTGGCCGCGAGCACCTCGGCCGGATCGAGCCCCGACGGACTGTCCAGCTCCACGCCCTCGAAGCCGACCTCGCGCAGGAGGCGGAACTTCTCCTCGATCGAGGCCTCGCCGGCGACCATGCCGAGCTTGACCGCCATGCGGATCGAGCGCGGCCGCGCCAATCGGGCTGCGTACGCCGTCGCGGGCTCGGTCGCGAACGCGCCCGCCGCCACCGCGGCTCCGGCGAGCTCGAAGAGCTGCCTGCGGTCGAGCTCCCTCATGGCCATGGAAGGGGCCACGGGGGCTAGTTGGAGCGCGTGCGCCCCGGGATCGGAACGGCGCGCAGATCGACCGTTCCCCAGGCGTACGTCTCCGGCCCGAGCTTCTCCTGCGAGGCGAGCGCCTGCTCCCAGGTGATCGTCGCGCCGGTGTAGGCCGCCTCGCGCGCCATGATCGCGAGCAGCGTGCTGTGCGCGCCCTGCACGCCGTCGTTGATCGGCTTGCCGGCGCGGATGGCGGCGAAGAGCTCGTCCTGCTCCTGTTGATACATGTCGTTGCCGGGCCCCTCGTAGCGCCACGCCTGCTCGCCCTCGATCAGGTGCAGCGGCTCCCAGCCCTTGATCGTCGCCGTGCCCTTCGTGCCGAGCAGATGGTCGTTGTTGTCCGACGGGCAGTTCTCGATCTGGCGGCACAGGTGGAAGCCCTTCGCGCCTCCCGGGTACTCGAAGGTGCAGCCGAAGTGATCATAGACGTTCCCGCTCTCCGCGCCCTCGCGCGCCTGCCGGCCGCCGACCGCCATGACCAGGATCGGCGGCCGGTCGCCGAAGGCCCAGGCCATCTTGTCCAGGCTGTGCACCGCCTGCTCGACGATGTGGTCGCCCGAGAGCCACAGCATGTGCAGCCAGTTGCGGAGCTGCCATTCCATGTCGCTCCAGCCTGGCTGGCGCGGGTGCTTGCCGAGCGGCCCGGTCAGGTAGGTGCTGTAGAACGCGCGCAAGTCGCCGATCGCGCCGTCGGCGACGCGCGCATACAGCTCGCGGTGCCGGACGTTGTAGCGCCAGCACAAGCCGACCACGAGCGAGAGCGCCTTCGCGCGCGCCGCCTCCGCCGACGCGATCACCGAGCGCACGCCCGGCGCATCGACGGCCACCGGCTTCTCGCAGAAGACGTGCTTGCCCTGCGCCACGGCGTACGCGAGATGCTCGGGCCGGAAGGCCGGCGGCGTCGCGAGCAACACCACGTCCACGCCGCAGTCGACCAGCTCGCGGTAGGCGTCGAAGCCCACGAAGCGCCGCTCCGGCTCGACGCGCACGCGTGCCTTCGCCTCCGGCTCGAGCCCCAGCTCCAGCGACTCCAGGCAGCCCGCCACGCGATCCTCGAACGCGTCGGCGAGGGCGACCAGCACGGCGCCGGGGTCCGCCGCCAGGGCCTGGCTCGCCGCGCCCGTGCCGCGCCCGCCGCAGCCGACGAGCCCGACCCGGATCTCGTCGCCGCGGCCGAAGCGCGGCGATCCCCGCGCAGGGAACGCCCGCACCTCGCGCCCGATCGCCAGCGGCGCAGCGGCCGCCGCGGAAGCTTGCAGGAACCGGCGCCGCGAGAGTCCGCGCGCCCATCGATCGGATTCGTTCATCGTTTGCTCCTGGACGGCGGCGCGGGCGAGCGAGCGCCGGCGATTGTAGCTGGCGCCGGCGTCCGCCGTTGGCGACCGGCGTGGCATCGGTCGTCGCCGGAGAAACCTCAGCGCTCGCAGACCACCCGGAAGCCGGCGAACGGCGCGTCGGCGAGCCACCAGCGGCTCTTGGGGAACTGGGGGTCCGACGCGTTCCAAGCGGGCGTGGGGAGCTTGCGCGCCGCGCACCCGACTTCGCCAGCGGGGTCCAGGAACGAGCCGCCGCGCAAGACGCCCTTCCCGTCGGCGCTCGCGCACCACTCGGCGGCGTTGCCGGCGAGGTCGAAGAGGCCCAGGGCATCGGGGAGCTTCGTCGCCACGGCATGCGTGGTGCCGCCGGAGTTCTCGCGGAACCATGCGCGCTCGGCGAGCGGCGCCGCGGCGGCGCTGCCGGCCTCGCAGGCGTGCTGCCACTCCGCCTCGGTCGGCAGGCGGTAGCTACGGCCGGTCTTCGCCGACAGCCACGCGCAGAAGCTCTGCGCGGCGAGGAACGACATCGAGATCGCCGGGTAGCCGTCGTGGCCGAAGCCGCGGTCCATGCTGATGTAGGGCTTGCTCGGGCGCGCGAGGGCGTCGGCCGCCGCGCCCGCGGGCTCGTCGAGGCCGTACACGAAGGCGTCGTACACCGGCCAGGGGATCTCGGTGCGCGAGATCCAGAGCGCGTCGACGGCGACCTCGCGCGAGCCCGTCGGCTCCGCGGGGTCGACGATGCTGGTGGAACCGGCGGGCACCGGCACCATCTCGAACGCGAGCGTCGACCCCGCGATCGACTGCACGAAGGCTTCCCGCGCTTCCCGTGCCTTGGCAGGCTCGGGGAGCGGCGACTGTCGGGATTCGTCGCGAGGCGCTGCGCACGCGGTCACCGCGAGCGCCAGGAGCCAGCTCGCCCTTCGAGGTCGGCTCGACCGCATGGCGCCGAGAGGATAGGAGCCGCACGGCCGCGGATCGAACGGCGCGGGGCGCCATGGCCCTGCGAAGGCGGTCGGATCGCGCCGTCTTCGCAGAGCCCTGCGGCCTGGGCTATCCTCGGCGGGTGGAGCGGAGCCGCGGAAGCGAGACCATGCAGTCCACGGGAATCGGCGAATGGCCTCGGTGCGCGAGCCTCGCGGGCCCCCTCGCGGTCCTGGCCGCGCTGCTCCTCACCCCTGCCTGCGACCGCGCTAGGCCGGCGGAAGCCGGCGAGGGCGAGCCGCCGGCCCCGGCGCGCGAGGTGCGCACCGCCGTCGCCCAGGAGCAGGACTGGGAGCCCACCCTGCACGTCATCGGGCAGCTCGTGGAAGAGCAGCGCGCCACGCTCGGCGCGAAGGTGCCCGGCCGGCTCGCGGAGCTCCGCGCGGACCTCGGCAGCGCGCTCCGCCAGGGCGAGGTCGTGGCGCGGGTGGACCCCAGCGACTACGAGCTGCGCCTCACCCAGGCGGAGGCCGCGCTGG
>DATKBQ010000451.1:0-4015 GCA_035546375.1 Planctomycetota bacterium
GACGGCGCTCGCACTGGAGGCCTCGGGCTGGAAGATCGTGCTCAGCGGCAGCCTGCGGCAGACCCTCGAGAGCCTCGCGCGCGGCGAGCCGGCGCTGGCCATGATCGACCCGCTCGCGGCGGGAGGAGCGCTCGAGCTGGAGGCCCTCGCACGCGCGCGGCCGCCCGAGACGCCGGTGCCGATCCTGGTGGTGGTCGACGCGCGCGACCCGTTGCCGGCGGCGGTCGCGACGCGCGCGCTCGGCAGCTCGCCGTGGGACCTCGTGCGGCGCGACGCGCCGCCGCAGGAGTACGCCATGCGCGTCCAGCTGCTGCTCGCCCACGCGCGCCGCCTGGCGGAGATGAGCGAGCTGCGCCACCGCGCCTCCCACGACGACCGCACCGACCTCCTGCGGCCGGCGAGCTTCCAGGAGCGGCTGCACGAGCACTTCTCCGCCGCCCAGCGCCACGGGCTCGACCTGGCGCTGTTGATCCTGGACCTCGACGCCTTCGGCCAGATCAACAAGCAGCACGACCACACCGTCGGCGACCGGCTGATCGAGCGCGTCGGCGACGTCATCCGCGCCGCGCTGCGCGCCGAGGACGTCGCCGGGAGGCTGGGCGGCGACGAGTTCGCCGTGCTGCTGCCCTACACGCGCAAGGTCGACGCCGCGCACGTGGCCCAGCGGTTGCTCGAGGAGATCGCCGCGCTGTCGGGGCCGCTGCCGGGCGCGCGCAGCGACGTGCAGGTCAGCGCGAGCATCGGCTTCGAGACCTTCGACGGAACCGACCTGGACTCGGTCGACACGCTGCGCCTGCACGCCGAGGAGGCGCTGCAGCAGGCCAAGCGCCGGGGGGGCAACCAGGGCGTGTACTACCGCAGCCTGGCCGCGGAGCGCGGCGTGCCGGGCGATTGACCGAGGGGCTCGGGCAGGCGTTCCACGCGCCTACCGATGGATCGCCGCGACGAAGCGTCGCGGCTTAGGCGCGCACGAGGATCAGCCGCAGCCAGTCGGCGCGGTCGGCGACGTAGTGGTTCTCCGCCATCTCTACCTCCAGCGCGAGCTCGCGCGCGCCGGAGAGCGGCAGGCGCGGGATCGCGATCGGCGCGCTGCCGCCGCGCACGAGGCCGCTCTCCCAGCGGGTCTCGCCGTCGACGCGGATCCTCGCCTTGACCGAACCGTGGTAGGGAAGCTGCAGCACGGAATCGTCGATCGCGAAGCTGCCGCGCAGCTCCTTCCAGCCGCCGTCGAGCTGCCAGACCAGGCGCGAGGGCGCGTGGACGCCGATCCCGCGCCGCCAGGTCTCCCCGCCCGCGACGAGCGGCGTGCCGGTGACGCAGCGGTCGACGCGGTGCGGCCAGCGCATGCCCAGGTCGTCGCCGAAGGGGGAGCCCTCGTCGGCGGCCGAGGGTGCGAGCTCGGAGAGGAAGGCGAAGGTTCCGTCGTCGACCGCCAGATCCTCGATCGCGCCCGGGGGCAGCAGGATCTCGCTGCCCGGAGCCACCGAGACCAGCGCGCCGGAACCGTCGAGGCGCACGAGCGCCGCGTGCAGCCGCCCGCCGTCGGCCAGGTCGATCACCACCGGCGCGCCTTCCCCGCGCTGGCCCTCGCCCGCGCCGAGGGCCTCGATGAAGAGCGCCGCCACCTCGCTCCAGGCGAAGCTGCGCTTGGAGATCGGACCGGCGAAGCGCACGCCCTCGCTCCCGAAGCCCTCGAGCGTGCCGTCGACCCGGTCGATGCCCTCGGGTCGCCGCCAGTAGAGCCGATCGCCCTCCCGGGGCCGCTCGAGCGCCGCGCGCTGGTCCGCGGCCAGCCCGCTGAAGACGAGTCCCTCGAGGCGGTCGACGTGGAGCGAGAGGCGCGCGCCGCCGGCGAGCTCGAGCGCGAGCCGCTCGCCCTCGCCCGCGCCGAGCTTCGCCACGAGCCGGTCGCCGCCGACGAGCGAGACCTCGACGGCGTCGGAGCCGAGGGAGTCCGGCGCCGGGAAGCCCTCGAAGCCCACTAGGGCTGCAGGGAGCTCGCGCAGGTCGCGGATGGAGAGGCCGGACAGGGCGCGCTCGGTGCGCTCGCCGGAGGCGGACTCGAGGATGAGCTTGCCGGCCGAGGCGGTGTCCTGGGAGGGTGCGGTGAGGACGATGCAAGGCGCGGCGAGGAGGGCTTCCAAGAAGGCGGACGAGGAGCGGCCGCGGGAAGGAGTGCGCATGCGCGGATCTTAGGCCTGGATCGCGGTTGAGCCCGCCACACGTGTTTTCCATGCCAAAGATTGACAAATCTTGGCGGACCGAGCAGAGTGCTCCCCATGGAGACGCCCTGGACCACCACCATCAACGTATCCCTGCCGAGCACGCTCAAGGACTTCGTCCGTGCTCAGATCCGGTCCGGCGCCTACGGCTCGGCTTCCGAGTACATCCGGGAGCTGATCCGAGATGCGAGGGACAGGGCTCGCGAGCAGGACCAGCGTGGTGGGGCCAGCGAGCAAGACGCGGCCCGTCTCTAGCGGGTCGCGAACGGGCGGCTCTCGAAGGAACCAAGGGGAGGCCATGGAGAAGATCCGAGTTCTTTGCGTCGACGACCACGAGGCGACGACGAGCTTCTACCGGCTCGCGCTGGATCTCGAGCCCGACATGGAGTTCGTCGGCAGCCGCAGATCGACCCAGGGCCTGCTCCAGGCGGTCGAAGCCACGCGCCCTTCGGTCCTGCTCCTCGACCTGCTCATTCCGGGCTGCGACAGCCTCGAAGCCCTGGCCGAGATCCGCTCGCACTTCCCATCCCTCGTCATCCTGGTCGCAAGCGGACTCGACGAAGGCGACGTCGTCGACGAGGTGTTCCGGCGCGGCGGTAGCGGGTTCTTCCTGAAGACGCTGGACCTCAGCGACCTCATCACGATGATCCGCCGCGCCGCGGCGGGAGAGCGTGTGAACACCGGGGCGACGCCCAGCCGCTCCTCCAGCGCGTGGAAGCTACCGCGCGCGCGGCCGAATCCCTGATGGCAGCCCGCAAAGAGCGACGGAAGCGGAACCCGGAACCGGTGAGCGGATCCGCCGCGGGGCCCCCGGAGGCCGCCGAGACCGTCGATGCACGTGCCCTGGATGCCTCCGCCGCCGAGGACGCGCACACGAGCCGAGCGAGCCCTTCCTTCCCGATCGTGGGCGTCGGGGCCTCCGCCGGCGGCCTGGAGGCCTTCACCCAGCTCCTCCGGGCGGTTCCGGTCGACACCGGCATGGCCTTCGTGCTCGTGCAGCATCTCGCGCCATCGCACGACAGCGCGCTGGCCGAGATCCTCTCCCGGGCGACGTCGATGCCCGTCACGGAGGTCGCCGACGAGCCGGAGATCGAGCCGAATCGTGTGTACGTGATCCCGCCGGACAGGAACATGGTCATCGTCTCGGGCCACCTCCGATTGCTCCCGCGCGAGGCGCATGGGAAGCAACACCCGATCGACCAGTTCTTCCGCTCGCTGGCGGAGAACCAGGGCCACATGGCGATCGGCGTGGTGCTTTCGGGGACGGCCACCGACGGGACGCTCGGCCTCGAGGAGATCACGGCCGAAGGCGGGATCACCTTCGCGCAGGACGACACCGCGCAACAGCCCGGCATGCCCCACAGCGCCGTCGCCTCGGGCTGCGTGGACTTCGTGCTGTCGCCGGAAGGGATCGCCGGAGAGATCGCGCGCATCGCCACGCACCCCCTCATCGCCGCCCGGCCGGGCGAGACCGGCAGCGAAGCGGCGCAGCGCGATGACCTGCGTGGAAGGCGCGCACTCGCGCCCATCCTCGATCTCTTGTTTGCCGCCAGCGGCGTCGATTTCACGCAGTACAAGGTCAATACCCTCGCCCGGCGCGTCCGGCGGCGCATGGTGCTCCTCAAGAAGAAGGAGCTCCGAGACTATGCGAAGCATCTCCGGGACGATCCCGCCGAAGTCGAGGCGCTCTACCACGACGTCCTCATCAACGTCACGAGCTTCTTCCGCGACGCGGAGCTGTTCGAGGCCCTCGAGGAGAAGGTGATCCCGGCGCTCCTCGCGGACCGGTCTCG
>DATKBQ010000452.1:0-8222 GCA_035546375.1 Planctomycetota bacterium
GCGTGGCGTGGATCTCCCCTTCACGGCAGGAGAGGCAGGGGGAGGGCGTCTCGATGAGCTTGCCGACGAGGTAGTAGGCGACCTGCCCGCTCGCATCGAAGAGCTCTCCCTGGACGACTCCGACCGAGTTCGGCTCGGGCAAGTCCCAAATGCCGCTTGCGGCCCCGTACTGGCAGCTCGCGTTGCCCTGCACGGCCGTGGCGTGCGGGATCCATCCCAGCGCCAGGGCACCCAGGAGGCCCAGCGCACCCTTCGCGAACGATCTCCGGATCATGGTTCACCTCCGTTCTCTGGCGGCGGCGCCTCCGCAGTGCCTGGCGCGTCCGCCCTGAGACGCCGCCGGATCCACCATCCTCCACCGGACCGCCCGGAGTGGCAATGGAGGGCCCGGCTCGGCCTGCTTCCCAGAATCGGCGTGCGCTGGCGCGGCGCAGACGCTATCCCTTTCGCCGTCACGGCCGCGGCCGATGGTGGCGACCGCCCCAGGCGCGGCGGCCCTTTCCCCCCCTATCAGGAGGATGAGCGATGCTCCGACGTTCCTGTCTCGCACTCGCACTGGCCGTGAGCCTCTGCCTCACGAGCTGCTACACGATGACCCACCAAGTCGGGACCGGCGGGAGCGGCGGCCCGACGACCGAAGAGCGCCAGTGGTGGGCGCTCTGGGGGCTCGTGCCGATCAACAGCGTCGACAGCCACACGCTGGCCGGCAACCGGCAGAACTACACGGCGACCACCCAGTTCACGCCGCTCGACGTGCTGATCAGCTTCTTCACGCAATTCGTCACGGTGTACGTGCAGACGATCAAGGTCGAGGGCTAGCGGAGCCTGCGCGCCGCTCCACACGGGCGGGACGCCGCGTTCAGATCGCGGCGTCCTGCCCGATGTCCAGGTGGTCCAGGAAGCTCTCGCGCGGCTGGCGCGAGCGCGTCGGCTGCAGGATCTGGCCGATGTTCTTCAGGCCGAGCAGGAAGTCGTCCTTCATGCCGTAGCCCGAGACCACGGCGTGCTGGTACCACAGGAAGAAGAGCTGGCAGAACTCGAAGGCGCGGTTGCGCGGCATGCGGATCAGCCGCTGCACCAGCGGAATGCCGCCGGGCACGTAGACCGCGAGGTTGAAGAGCTTCTGCAAGTTGACGACCTGCTTGACGTCGTCGCGCCGCATGTGGCTGTCGTGCTGGATCGAGGGACCGATGTCCTTGGTGAGGTCCACGCGTCCTAGCCGGTAGTCTTCGCGGCCGAGCACGGTCGACTTGAAGGCGCGGTAGATCAGCACCGTGCACCCCTGGGGACGGATTCGCTTGTTGACGCGCACCGTCTCGAACATGTCGTCGAGGGTCTCCGCGGGGCCGCCCATGATGTTGTTCGTGCGGTAGCTGAGCTTGTGCTTGCGGAGCAGCGGCGGGATGCCGTAGACGACGTCGTCGGTGTAGCCCTTCTTGTAGACCTTGAGGCGCACCTCCTCGCTGCCCGACTCGAGCCCGAACTGCACCGAGACGCACCCCGCGCGCTCGAGCGCGGCGATGTCGTCCTCGTTCAGGTAGTTGATGTTCACGTTGCAGGCGAAGGGCAAGCCGACGCGCGCGGGCCACTTCGCGGCGAACTCCTGGATCCAGCCGTGCTGCATGTTCAGCGCGGCGTCGCCGAAGTTGATCATCCGGAAGCCGGGATAGCGCGCAAGGATGTCGTTCATCTCCTCGCACAGGTAGTCCACGGACTTGGTACGGTTGAACTTCTCGCCCTTGCGGCTGACCCACTCCTTCTTCATCAGGCCGACGGAGCAGTAGGTGCACGAGTTCTGGCAGCCGCGGCTGGCGTGGATTTGCAGGACGCGTTTGTTCCGCAAGAAGGGGTACTTGTAGAAGATGTCGACGTCGGGGAAGGGCAGGCTGTCGAGGTCGGAGACCACCGGCCGGATCGGGTTCTGCACCGGCTGGCCGTCGTCGCCGAGCCAGCCGACGTTCGGGATCTCGCGGATCGAGCGCCCGGCCGACCAAGCCTCGACCAGGTCCAGCAGCGCGTATTCCGCCTCGGCCTTGATGGTCGCGTCGACCACGTCGCGCTCGTAGAGCGGATCGAGGTCGTGGCTCGGATGGGGCCCGCCCATCACGACCTTGAGGTGCGGCAGCTCGCGCTTCCAGCGCCGGATGTGCGGGTACGGCCAAGCCTCCTGGCCGGTGGTGGCGTAGATCCCGATGACGTCCGGCTCGAAGGCGAGCACGGCGGCGGCGTAGTCGCGCTCCTCGGAGGTCAGGAAGGCGTCGGTCTGGTGCCCGTGCTGCTTGAGCACCGAGGAGAGGACCTTGACGCCCTCGAACTCGTGACAGGTGGTGAGGACGAACGCGATGCGTGCCAAGGCTAGCTTCCTCCGCGGACGGCGCGGGGCGAGCAGCCGCGCACGGTGAAGGCCCATCATACCCCGCCGCGCGGGGCGCCAGGACCCGCGCACGCGATCGATCGGCGCGTCCGGCGCGCCCGCCTCCCCCTAGCTCCAGGGCTCGCGTAAGATGCTCGCTGCACCATGCGCCGCCCGCTCCGCACCGTCCTCGTCCAGACCTACCACCCCTACACCCAGTTCACGCACGTCCACCCGCTCGGGATCATGATGATCGCCGCGGCGGCGCGCGAGCGCGGGCACACCGACGTCTCGATCCTCGACATGAAGGTCGAGGGCTGGAACCCGTCGCGCTGCGCCGACGAGCTGGAGCGCCTGCAGGCGGACGTCGTCGGCCTCTCGGCGATGACTTACGAGGCCGGCTGCATGCACGAGCTGGCGCGCGAGGTCGAGCGCCGCTTGCCGCGCGCGACGGTCGTCTGCGGCGGCCCGCACCCCTCCGTCGCCGCCGAGGACGTCCTGCACGACCCCTCGGTCGACTTCGTGGTGCGCGGGGAGGGCGAGATGACGTTCGCCGAGCTGCTCGACGGGCTGGAGAGCGGCCGCAGCGACTGGAGCGGCTGCCAGGGCCTCTCCTGGCGCGAGGCCCGCGGCGCGACCGTGCACGAGATCGACCGCCCGCCGCCCGCCAAGCTCGACGAGCTGCCCTTCCCGGCCTGGGACCTGATCGACCACGCGAAGTACCACTTGGTGCCGCGCGGAGGCGTCATCTACGCGCACAAGGAGTTCGCGACGATGTTCTCCTCGCGCGCCTGTCCCTGGCGCTGCACCTACTGCCACAACTCCTACGGCAAGACCTTCCGCGAGCGCTCGGCGGAGCACGTGCTGGCCGAGATCGACCTGCTCGTGACGCGCTACGGGGTGAAGGAGCTCGTCTTCATGGACGACATCTTCAACTTCCGCCCCGAGCGCGCGAAGAAGATCGCCCAAGGGATCATCGACCGCGGCTACCGGCTCGCGCTCACCTTCCCGAACGGATTCCGCGGCGACATCCTCGACGAAGAGCTGGTGGTGCTGCTCAAGCGCGCCGGCATGTACCGCTGCATGGTCGCCGTCGAGAGCGCCAGCCCGCGCATCCAGAAGGTGATGAAGAAGCACCTGAAGATCGACAAGGTCGCGCGGATCGTCGACTTCATCGCCGCCCAGGGGGTCATGGTGCACGGCGCCTTCATGCTCGGCTTCCCGACCGAGACCGAGGGCGAGATGCGCGCGACGATCGACTGGGCGGCGCGCAGCTCGTTCCACACCGCGGCCTTCTTCCGCGTGATCCCGTTCAAGGGCACCGAGCTGTTCCGCCAGGTCGAGCACGCGGGCTTCGATCTGCCGTCCGACTGGTCGGCCTACGAGCCCTACCAGAGCGAGATCAACCTCTCCGAGGTGCCCGAGGAGCGGATCCTGAGGCTGCGCAAGGAGGCCTACCGGCGCTTCTACCTGAATCCGAAGCGGCTGGCGCGCCTCTTCAGGCTGATCCCGAACAAGACGAACATGATCCCGTTCCTCACGCTGCTCTTCGCGCGCCGGGCGTACGCGCGCTGAGCGCAGGGCGGCGCAGTCCCTGAGCGAAAGGATCCCTGCGTGCTCGGAGCGCTCCTCTTCGTCGCTTCCCTCGCCGCGCAGGAGCCGGCGCGCGCCGGGCCGCGCCTTGCGCTCGTGCCCGATTCGCCCTCGGGCGCCGCGCCGGTGGCGCTGGCCGAGATCGAGAACGACCTCGGCGCCGCGCTGGCACCGGGCTGGATCCAGGTCACGATCCCCCTGCGGGACGGCGCGCCCTCGCCGGAGGGCGATGTATTCGCCGGTCCCCTGCGCGACGGCCTCGCGGCGTGGCGGTTGGTCGACGGCAAGCCGGCCGACGGGCCGTTCCTCGTGCAACTCGACGTCTTGGCGAGGCGCCCGCCGCTCGTTCTCGAGAGCGGCCAGACGTTCTTCCTCCCGCACGCCCTGCTGGCGGCATGGGATGCCGAGATCGCGCCCGGAACGAACCGCTTCGCCTTCTACACGGCGCCACCGGCCGCGCGCGCCCCCTACGAGCATCCCAAGGTCCCGGAGGGGGCCGAAGACGAGCTCGTCTTTCTCTCCGCCCTGCGCGTCGAATGCGTCGGCCCGCTCGGCGAGCTCTACGTGGCGCGGCCATTTGCCCTGCCGCGCTCGCGCGGATCGCGCGGCGCCGTACTCTCGCGTAGGAGCGGCGCCGTGCTCTCCCGTTGGAGCGGCGCCGCCGTCGCGCTGCCCGAGGAGGGGGCGGGCGAGGCGCTGCCCCACGCGCTGCTGATCCGAGCCTTCGCCGAGTGGGACTGCGCCGAGCGATTCGGCCGGATCGAGATCGCGCTGTGCAACGGCTTCACCGGCCAGCGTGAGGCGGGCGGCTGGAACGACGGCGACTCGTACACGCCGCTGGCCGCCACATCGACGCTGTTCCTGGAGCGCGTCGAGCTGATCCTGCCCGAGGCCGGCTGGATCGCGCGCCAGGAGGGACCCGAGCCGGGCCGGCGGCCGCACGACGAGGAGCCCGGCGATCTACGCGTACCGATCGTCGCCGCCGGCGAGGGCGAGGTCGTGCCCTTCGCCCCCGGCGCGTTCGTCGTGCGCTCCTTCGTGCTGGCTCGCTCCGAGGACGCCGTGCGCGCCGAGCAGCGCTCGCGCCTGCCTTGCGTGGCCGTGGTCCGGCCCGCGCGTGACGAGCGCGGCGAGGAGCTGGCGAGCTGGCGCACGGTCGGCTGGATCGCGGGGATCCCGGTGTCCACGACCGGGCTCGCCGGCGAGGACAAGAAGAAGATCGCGGCCAGGCTCTCGCGCGCGCTCGCGCGGCGCATCGCGAACCCGGTAAACGAGCGGGCCGGCGGCGCGCGGGAGCACGTCGCCCTCGGGACGCTGGAGCTCGAGGGTATGACCTTGGGCGGCTCGACGAGCGGCGGCTACGGGATCGGGACCGTCGCTCCCGATCTGTACGACGCGGTCCGCGCGGGCAGCGCGGATGCGCTGCGCCTCCTGGGCGTGCGCTGGCGCGACCTTTCCGACCGCGCGGACTGCGTTTGGCTGAACGCACTGGAGCCAGACGGGCGTTTCGGCGAACCCTGGCTCCCGAGCTACGGCCTGGCGCGCGGCGAGGACGAAGCGGCGCGCGCGCCGCTGAGTTCGGGACCGCTCAACTTCGACGTCGCGCCCGCGCCCTACCGCCACGCGAGCTTCTGGGACTTCGGCCGGCGCCGCTTCGAAGCGCTGCCCGCCTGGCGACGCCACGAGGAGGCCGGGCTCGAGCGACTCTCCGCCGACACCTCGCCGTGGAGGCGCAAGCGTCCCCACGACTGGCAGCACGCCTCGCGCGACTGGCCGGCGCTCGGCGCCGCGTGGATCCTGGGCAGCCCGAGCGCGCGGCTCTTCGTTCGCTCGCTCGCCCTCGCGGGCGCGCAAGCACGCACCTTGGTCCCGCGCGGACCGCCTTCGAAGGACGAGCCGTTCGGGAAGCCGATGACGGGGTTCACGCTGCTCGCAGCGGAGAACCAGGTCGAGCTCCTGGGCCCCGGCCGGGGCGGCTCGGGCGCCGGCCGCGCGCTGGGCTGGATCCTGTGGGCGCAAGCCGCCGGCGCGTGGCTGGCGGAGGACTTGCGCGAGATCGAACTGCTCGACCTGCACCTGCGCCGCGAAACGGCGCTGCTGCGCCGCTCGCTGATCGAGCCGTGGGGCGTGCCGGAGGTCTTTCCGCCGGGAGGTCGCACCTCGTTCCCGCTGCAGGGCGGCGCGCCCGACGAGAGCGCGCAGGTGTGGCACCTGCAGGGCTGGGAGATGGCGATCACGGCCTATGGACTTCTCGCGGCGCGGCATCGGCTCGAGAACGCGCAAGATCCCGAGAGCCGCCGCCTCGCAACCGAGGCGGGCGAGGTGATCCACGCTATCGGCCGTTTCCACATCCACCTCACGTGGGACGAGGCTTCGGGGCGGCCGAGCAAGATGATCGCGATCGGCCCCGCGGGCCGTGAGCGCCCGGAGCGCTTCCCGCCGCCCGGCGAGCCGATCCTGGTCGAGCTCGGCGGCCGCACGCGCGAGGTCGTGCCGCGCCTGGCCGTCGACTCGTTCTACGCCCAGGACCTCGCGGCGCTGCTCGCCGCGGAGACCGGCGACGAGGTGGCCGCGCAGCGCGCGCGGGCGCTCGCTGGCGAGTACGGGATCGCCATGGGCCAGCTGCGCCTGTGGCTCGAGGAGGAGGGCATCTTGGACTAGGCGCCGCTCGTCAGCAAAGGACCGCCGAGAAGCAACCGTCGAAGATCCGTCACAGGTCCGCCAGCAGACCCTGCTGCGCCAGGAGCGCGCGCAGGCGATCGGCGACGAAGGCGTTGCCGGCCTCGGAGTAGTGGCCCGCCGCGCCGGGCAGCGGGATCAGGCCCGGCGGGAGGAAGAGGCGCTCGCGCTCCGTCGCCGAAAGCGCTTCGAAATCGGCCGAGAGGTCGATGAACGGGACTCCCTGCTCGCGCGCGCGCTCGACGGCCGAATGCATCCATCCCGAGAGGCGCGAAAGGCGGCCCGGGGCGAGCGGGTCCTTGTTCGGGAGCAGCACGAGGACCAGCCGGCTGCCCTTCGCCGCGTTCACGCGCGCGAGATCGAGGAAGAGCCGGGCGGCGACCTCCTGCGCCGTCTCCTCCGCGAGCAGGCCCGACAGCGGCTCGGATCCGGCAAGCTTCCGGCGCGCGCGCCCTAGGAGCTCCAGCGAGCGCAGCCGCAAGACCAGATCGCGGTTCTGCGTCAGCCAAGGATGGCGGAACGAGCTCGCCAGCACCGGCACGCCGACCGTGGCCAGCCCCTCGCCCGCCGGGTCGCCCTCGGCGCGTTGCTCGACGTCCTCGGCGAGCACGACGAGCGGCTTGCCGTAGCCGCGGAAGCGCGGCGCGCGCATCCGCTCGAAGTCATCGGCGATGAAGGCGAACAAGTGCAACTGGTGCTCGAGCTCGCGGCCGTCGCGCAGGTACCACAGGTAGGCCTGGTCGAGCGCGTAACCGCCCTGGCCCATGTTCACCGCCTCGAGCGCGGGATCGCGCAGCTCGAGGATCCGCGGCCAGGCGTGCTCGTCGCCGACGCCGTAGCCGAGCGTGAAGGAATCGCCCGAGCAGATCGCGCGGCGCTTGCCCTCGGGCACCGCGCTCGCGTACTCGCGTCCTCCGCGGAATCCGAGCGCGTTGCTCGTGAAGGAGCGCCCGGGGCCGTAGAGATCGGGAGCCTGCAGGCCCTTCGCGTTCACCCAGCCGAGCAGCGGGTCGTAGACGGTGTGCACCCGCTCCGGCAGCGGTCGCTCGGCGTGGCGCGCGAGGTCCCACGCGTAGACGATCAGGCTCGCAGCGCCCTCGGCGAGCGCGAGCGTCCCCAAGCTGAGCAAGAGGCCGGCGGCGGCCCGCCGCAGCCGCGAGCGAGGCGCGCCCTCCCTCACGCGCGACCTCGTCCGAGCCGCTGACGCAGCCATCTGCCGAACGCTGCACGCTCGCCGGAGCGCAGGAGCAGCGCCCAACCGCCGCCCAGCAGGAGCACCAGGATCGCCGCCTTGAGCCCCAGCGCCGCGGGAGCGTCCGACGCGACCGCGCGCGCGTCGATGGCGTACGCGGCGGCCGCGGCGCCGAGCACGATCGAGAGGATCCCCGCCTGGCGCCCCAGCTCGAAGCGCACGCCCGCCGCCGAGCGGCTGGCGAGCATGCCCAGGACCGCGAGCAGGGCGAAGGAGACCAGCGTGGCCGCCGCCGCGCCGACGATCTCGAAACGCGGGATCAGGATCAGGTTGAGGCCGATGTTGATCGCCAGCGCCAGGGCGTTGATCAACGCCACGGGCTTCGTCCGCTTGTCGAGGTACAGC
>DATKBQ010000453.1:0-4114 GCA_035546375.1 Planctomycetota bacterium
GAGCCGCACGATCTCGACCGGGGTGCCGAGCTCGCCAGCGTCGAGCCCCGCGATGCGCCCTTCGAGCTGGAGACCTGGCTCGAGGCGCAGGTCGCCGAGGTCGAGCACCGTGCGCGCCTGGAGCCACAGCTCGTCGAGGTCCATATCCGCGGAGCCCGCGCGCCGCAGCGCGACGCGCAGCGGGCCCGGCTCGAGGCCGAGCAGGACGAATCGGCCGTCCGCGTCGCTCTTCGTCTCGGCCGGCGGACGGCGCGCGGAGGCGGGATGCAGGCGCGCATCCAGCGGCCAGGGCCAGCGCGGATCCGAGGCAGCGGCGAGCACGCGCGCGCCCGCGAGCGGCTGGTCGCCGGGCCCGAGCAGGCGGCCGCGGATCCCCTGGGGCGCAACGGCGGGAGCCCGTGCGGTGCGCGCCTCGCGACGGGTCTCGTCCGGCGGCGGCTCCTCGGTAGGGGGTTCGTCCGTATCGGCGGCTTCGCCTGGTTCGGGCGAAGCCTCCTCTTCCTGCGGCACCGCGAGCGCCGTCCCTTCGCCGGGCGGGCCCCGATCCGGGCTCGCCGGCTGGCGCTCGGGCTGCGGCCGAGCGAAGAACCAGACCAGGAGCGCGATGCACGCAATCAGGCCGAGGGCGATCGGGAGCAGGCGCGCGGGTGCCACGGGGGTCGTTGGCGGCTCGGCTGGGCCGCGGAGAGCGACGGCCGAGCTCGTACGTTGTTCCCGTACATCCCTCCCCGCGACCGTTCACCGTTTTTCGCCCGCGAAGCCAGCCCTTGCACTCCCGGGCCACGCCGTCCGGCCCCTGCCCTCGCTCGCGGCAGCTCGGGGCATTCTCGGCCGGCGCCAGGCCGTCAGCGCCCAGGCAGGAGCTCCGGGTGCTCGCCCAGGAACGCCGCGATCGCCTCGGCGGCCACCCGGTGCCCGAGGACGTTCGGGTGGCGGTCGTCGGGCGAGAGCACGAGCTCGACCGGCTCGTGCTCGCTGTAGGGACCGAGCAGGTCGAGAACGGGGAAGCCGTTGCGCTCGGCCTCGCGCGCCACTTGCTCGTGGACGTCGCGGTAGCGATAGCGCTCCCAGGGCGCGATCTCGGTCATGGGGAAGATGACCACGGCGACCTGGAAGCCGTGCTCGCGGCCCAGCTCACGCAGCTCGGCAAAGGCGTCGCACACGGTGCGCCAGCGCCAGCCGCTCGGCTCGTGCAGGAAGCGCGTGTACACGCCGCCGCTCTTCGCCATCTCTCGCGCGCGCAGGCGCTGGGCGACGGCGCGCAGGACGTGCGAGTGCTGCCACCACTCGGGGTCGGTGAAGAAGCGGGGGAGCTGCTGGATCGGCTCGCACTCGGGATCGTTCAGGCAATAGGCGACCAGCACCAGATCCGGGCGCAGGTCGAGGTACTTCCTCAGCGCGATCACCTCGTCGCGCGTCGAGTAGCCGCTGACCCCGAGGTCGAGCACGTCGAACGTGCGACCCTCGCCCAGCTCGCTCGCCTGAAGATCGCGCTGCAGGAGCCGCGGGAAGGTGTGCTCCTCGTCCAGGCCGAACCCGAAGGCGAAGGAGTCGCCGACCACGGCGATGCGCGCGAGGTTCGGCGTGTCCGCCGGCAGCGGCTCGGGCCCGCGCATGCCGCGCGAGTTGGTGCGGATCGACATGCCTTGGCTCCGGCCCTCGAAGTTCGGCACCAGCTCGTAGACCAACCCCGGCAGCGACGCCGGGCGGTGGAGCAGCTTGCCCCACGCGGGGTCACCGCGCAGGGGCGGCTTCTCGGGCGAGCGGAAGCCGATCGGGTGGAAGCGACGCAAGCCCGCCTCCGCCGCGAGCACGGCGACGGCGAGCGCAGCGAGGGCGATCGCGATCTTGCGCGGCGTCGCGGCCATCGTCCGGCCAGTATCGAGGCCGGCCGGAGCGATGTCACGGCCCCGCGCCACGCCGCGCTCGGCGCGGCACGCGGCCCAGCCGTGCTGTCAGCCGCGGCGCGTCGATCGGCCTCGGGCGCTCAGCCCTGCAGGTCGAGCGCGAGCCTGCGCCACGCCGCGCGCAGCGCGGGGTCGGGCGGGCGCGGGGATCCGCTCCGGCCGGCGCTCATCGCCGGTGCTCCTGCTCGTGGTGCCGCCGCAAGTGGTCGCCGCCGAAGTCGTTCTCGAGGTCGCGCCAGAGGGTGTGCACGTGGTTCGCCCGGTCCTGGACGTTGTCGAGCTCGATCACGAACGTCGGTCCCTGGATCCGGTAGTAGTGCGGCTGTCCGGGCGCCGTCGCGCCGATCCAGAGGAAGTGCAGGCGCTCGATGCCCGCCGAGCGGATGCGCTCCATCTCGCGTGCGGCGAGCGACGGCGCCAGGTTCCCGACGTAGGCCTCGATCAAGCGCAAGAGCAGCGCGCGCTGCTCCGCGTCGAGCTCGGACGCCGCGATCCCCCGCGGCTCGAGCGGCTCGGCCGCGCGCGCCGGGCCGAGGATCACGTCGGCCGGGACGTCGCGTTCGCGCACCCCCGTGGCCCGCTGCTCCGCGACGAGCGAGGCCACGAGCTCGCGCGCGAGATCCTCCTCCGCGGCGAGCACGCGCAAGCCGTCGTCGGGTCCGCCGGAAACGGTGGCCGGTTGCGCGCCGAGGAAGCTCGGAGTCGCCGTCGCGAGCTCACCCGTGATCGAGCAGAAGTTGAGCGAGATGTGGTGGCCCTCGAAGCGCCAGCCCCAGGGGCGCTCGGGCGAGGGCGAGCCGAAAATGATCAGATGGTAGAGCCCGGGATCACGCCGGCTCGGATCACCGCCGCGCGCGGACTCCATCTCGCTCAGCACGGCCTCGAGCTGGAGCACGCCCTCGGCCTTGCGCGCGCCCTGCTCGGAGAGGCCGCTGCGAAGGAGCGCCATCGCGGCGGAGCGCTGGGCGTCGTCCAGCTCGCCGAGTGCCACGCCCGCTCGCTTGCGCGGCACGAAGTGCCAGTCCAGGCGGTTCGGATCGTCGAAGGCGAGCGACGCACGCGCGCGCAGCTCGGGCGAAAGGGAGTCCAGGTAGGCCTGGCCCGCGGCGGCCATGTCGGCAGGCGGCCCGCGGTGGGCGTAGGTCCACAGCGTGAAAGCGCCGACGAGCGAGACCATCGCGATGAGCTTCTTCACGGGTGCCTCCATCTTTCCAGTCGCCGAGCGGCGTGAGGAGCTGACAGCATCCTAACGAGGCACGCCCGGACCGAGGCAATATCCCGACGGTTGGCAGGTCCCTGCGGGGTCGGATGGCAGCCCCCGGAAACCGATGCACGCGCCGCGCCTGTGGCGCGGCTGCGGCACGTGCTCGCTTCGCTCGCGTGCCGCGAGCTAGACGTCTTCCCATGGAAGACGCCTAGGGCTCCGGAACCCATTGCGCTCGCGCGCGCTTCGCCGTAGACAAGCGCGGATGCTGCCGGACGCGCGCGCTCTCCGCGCCCTCGCGCGCCGCGATCCGCGCCTGGGGGCCGCGATGCGCCGCTTGGCGCCTTTTCCTGGCTTTCCGACCGGCGTGCTGGCGCGGGGCACCCACTTCCACGCCCTCGCCCGGGCGATCGTGTACCAGCAGCTCGCGACGCGCGCGGCGGCGGCGATCCACGCGCGCGTGTGCGCGTTGACGAAGGGCAGCGGCTTCCCGTCACCCTCCGAGCTCCTCGGCCTGCCGATGGCGAGCCTGCGCGCCGCCGGGCTCTCGCAGGCCAAGGCGCTGGCCTTGCACGAGCTCGCCGCGCGCTTCGAGAGCGGCGAGCTGCGCCACCGCTCCCTGGGCCGGCTCCGCGACGAGGAGGTGATCGAGCGCTTGGTGGCGGTCCGCGGGATCGGCGTCTGGAGCGCGCAGATGTTCCTGATCTTCCGCCTCGGGCGGCTGGACGTGATGCCGGTCGGCGACCTCGGCGTCCGCGAGGGCGTGCGCTGGCTCGACGACCTCGCCGAGCGACCGACACCCGGGGAGGTGCTCGCGCGATCGGAGCCCTGGCGGCCGCTGCGCAGCGTCGCGAGCTGGACCCTCTGGCGGCTCGTCGAGGAAATGCGCCAATCAGGCGCGTAGCGCGCACGTGACGCAGCCGCGCGCCTCCAGCGCGGCGCGACCATCGGTTATCGGGTTGGACCCTCCCCAGCCGGTTCACGCCCGCGTCTTGGTTCCTCC
>DATKBQ010000454.1:0-2239 GCA_035546375.1 Planctomycetota bacterium
TCCTCGTCCTCGACGAACAGCTCGAGCAGCTCCTCGTCGAACTCGGCCGCCACCTCGAGCATGTCGCGGCGGGCCTTCTGGGCCGCCGCCAGGTGATCGGGCGGCACCTCCAGGTCCTCGAAGGTCCGGCCCTCGCCCTCCTCGCTGAAGCGGTAGAAGCGCATGCGCAGGAGGTCGATCACCCCCTGGAAGTCCTTCTCGCGGCCGACGGGGAGCTGGACCGGCACCGGGCGCGCGCCGAGGCGGTCGACGATCGAGCGCACCGAGCCGGCGAAGTCCGCGCCCACGCGGTCCATCTTGTTGATGAAGCACATCCGCGGGACGCCGTAGCGGTCCGCCTGGCGCCAGACGGTCTCGGACTGGGCCTCCACGCCGCTGACCGCGTCGAACACCGCGATCGCGCCGTCGAGCACGCGCAGCGAGCGCTCGACCTCGGCCGTGAAGTCCACGTGGCCGGGCGTGTCGATGATGTTGATCGTGTGGCCGCGCCACTCGGCCGAGGTGGCCGCGGACTGGATCGTGATCCCGCGCTTGCGCTCCTCGTCGAGGAAGTCCATGGTCGCCTCGCCCTCGTGCACCTCGCCCATGCGGTGGATCTTCTGGGTGAGGAACAGGATCCGCTCGGTCACCGTGGTCTTGCCCGCGTCGATGTGGGCCATGATCCCGATGTTGCGGTGGATCGCGAGCCGCCGGGCGGTCTCGTTCTTCGGTGTGCTGGCTTGGGTGAGGGAGGACATTGCGGTGCGATCGCCGCGGCGAATGGGCTGCGGGGCGGCGCGCGAGGGTTCCCGGCAGGCTGCGCGGGGCTGGCTGGGGCGACGATACGGCCCCCGGCGGAACCCGAGCGCGAAAGAGGGTAGCGAGGACGCGCCCGGAATCAAGCTCGGGCGCCACGCCCCGGGCCGAAGGCGCGCCTCTTAGGACGCGATGGACCTGCTCACGAGGCCTCCGGGAGCGCCCGCCGGTCTCACGAGCGCCTCCGGGCCGGGAGCGGAGCTCCCTGTGACGGCGGTCGGTTCCTGCCGAGCCGCTCATGCGCCTCCACGAACTCGTGGCTGCAGAACGAGGCCATGAGCGAGAGGTCCCCCGCGAGCACGACGGCGCCGAGGATCTCGGCGAAGTGGTTCGCGCTCCCTTCGCCCGCGCATCCCAGGATCGCCAGGCACTCCGCCGCCGTCCCCTTCCGGGTCCCGCCGCCCACGGTCCCCACCAAGAGCGAAGGCAGGCTCGCGCTGGCGTAGAGGTCGCCCTCCTCGGTCACGTCCAGGTCCAGGAAGCCGGTGGCGCATTCGGGCAGGTAGGCGACGTCCTGGCCGCAGGCGAGCATCACGGCGGCGAGCCCGTTGGCGGCCTGCACGAGCCAGTTCTGCGTCCCGAGGTGGGCGAAGCCCACGGCGTAGGTGCGCTGGATGGCGACCATCTGCTCCGGGGTGACGCGCGCCAGGCCGATCAGCTCGGCGCGCGATACCGTCGCGTCGGCGACCACGCTCCGGCCGCGACCCTCGATCAGCGCGCGCGCGTTCGAGCGTTTCTCGACGTCCTGGCCGTGCACGTAGCGCGCCGCGGCGCCCGTGCGCCGCTCCAGCTCCAACGCGATGAGGTCCGCCGCCCGGGCGGCCATGTTGATCCCCACCGCGTCGCCGGTCGTGAACTCCAGGCGCAGGAGGAGCCGCCGCCCGATCACCTGCGCGCGCAGGTCGACCAGCGCGCCGTGCCGGGTGGTACCCGCCGCCAGCTCGCGCATCGCCTCGCCCGCCGAGCGGGCCACCTCCGCCGCCTCGAGCGCCTGGGCCGCGTCACGGTAGACCAGCACCGGGCACTGGGTCAGCCCCTCGTGCACGACCCGCGAGCGCGCGCCGCCGGAGCCGTTCAACAGGCGCATGCCGCGCGAATGCGAGGCCACCAGGGCCCCCTCGCAGGTCGCCATCGGCACGTACACCTCGCACGGTCCGCGGGAGGTGTCGACGCGCATCGGCCCGGCGATGCCGAGCGGGACCTGGGCGAAGCCGATCAGGTTCTCGACGTTGCCGCGCGCCGCCTCGAGCGGCACCGCCTCGCCGCGCAGGTGGTCCAGCCCGGTCCCGGCCGCCCGCGCGCACAGCTCGCGGCGCTCCTCGACGAGCGCCGGCGCAAGATCGTCGTCCTCCGAGCGCGGAATCCTCGGGAGCTGCGCCACGGCCCCGCCATGGTAGCCAGACCGCCCCTGCGGAGTCCGGGCAACTGGGCAACTTCTGAGTCG
>DATKBQ010000455.1:0-6359 GCA_035546375.1 Planctomycetota bacterium
CTCGTCCACGTCGACCAGGCGCGTCTCGATGCCGCAGAGGGCGAGCGCCTGCGCGATCCCGTGCCCCATCGTGCCCGCGCCGATCACGGCGGCGGCCTGGATCCCGGAGGCCTGCATCGCAGCGGATGCTAGCAGACCGCGCTGGGCTGCGATGACCGACCCGCGATGACGCCCGAGGCGATCACCGCGTTCATCCAGGAGCAGGGGGATGGGGGCGTGGACGCAGCGGTCGGGCGCTGCGAGCCTGCGCTAGTGCCAGGGCCCGCCAGGCTCCCAGTGCGCCGGAAACGGAGTTCCCTGCGCAACGCTGCCGCGCGCAGGCTCCAAGTAGCCGATCAAGACGGCTCCCACCTGTTCGAAGGACCCTGGCGCGTCCGACAGGCGGTTTCGGTCGAGATAGCCCCGCCAGTGCGACCCGCGAGCGACATCCTCGAAGAATCGGTCTGTCAACGCGGTCGGGGTCTGGAGCTCGATCGCAGTGTCCCGGCGCTCGAAAGTCGCCCGAATGGCGCAAGCGAGAGTGGGACCGTCGAACGCAAAGCTGCTCGCGAGTACGTAGAGATCATAGAAGTCCTTTAGTCGACTGTTGCGCTCTCCGAGCACCACCATTGCGTGCAACTTCTCAGCAACGACAGCCTCCTTCGGGTAGGCGCGTATGACCGGCGGTGGAGTATCCAGGAGCGTGGGATACTCCACCTCTTGGGGTGGCGGCTGGATCGCGTTCCCGAAGCCGAGATCGATCTGCATCGGAACACGTGAGGCGCCCATCCGCGCCTCGAAGCGGACGCGAAGGCCTCGATACTCGGCCTGATCACGAATCGGCTCCGCCGACAACGTGTTCGCATCGAAGATCAGGCCATCGTCCTCCACGGGCACGATGCAGATGTCGCGGAGAGCGGCCAGGAGGTCTGCGGTATCGTCGCTGCCGTAGGCCGTGAAGTCGAGATCCCGCGTTGGCCGGTACAGCGAACCACCCCAGATCTCGAACAGCATCGCGCCCTTCAGGATGAATCGATCGCGATGCGGAGAACGCGCGAGGCGGTAAAGCCAGCGCTCGGCCGCGTAGCGCTGCAGCGCGAACTGCACGTCGTGCCCGCGGGCCCGCACTGCATTGCGCAATCGATGGCGGATCGACTCGGCCGAAGCCTCGCCTCCGCCAGGCGTCACGGCAGTGCCTCCAGATAGCGTCGGACCACTGTCCTAGCTCGGCAGAGCTCCGCCGTACGCATGATCTGGTCTACGGAGGCCTTTCGCAGTCGGAGGGTCTCGCGCAGGGCCTCGAGCGCGACGTCGACCCCGATCTTGTTGCGATACCGGAAGCAGTCGACGACGGTTCGCGCCGGATTCGTGACGTGGACGGGCACACCCAGCATGCGCATGTCGACGACCCCGTAGGTCAGCATCCGGCCGGAGAATCGCACGATGCGCACCCTAGCTGGCAGGTTCGCCGGCTTGCGCCGCGTGCGCTCGAGGGCGATCCACACCTCGGACGGGTTCTGCGTGCCGATATTGTGGATGCGCAACGCGGAGAGCAGGCAGACGATCGCGTGAGGCGCGGCCGCCGCTACGCTCGCAATCGTCTCGGTCTCGTCGGGCTCGACGTCCGTGAGCCGGTAGAGGCCCCGCCCGACCTGCTCGACCTCACCACGCTCGACCCCGCGCTGGAGATCGTAGTAGGAAACCCCCAGCGCCTCGGCCCCCCGGAGTCGGAAGAATGCCCCGATGGAGGATCTCCTGAGGACCTCCAGGGGTGAGCGTGCTCTGTGGATAGGCATAGGTAGGGGTTGAGAAGTGCTGACATTTAGAGGCAACTGTCTGCGTTTGTCAACCCCCTCTTCCCGGAAGGAGGACCCTGGGCCGCGAGCGGCGAATCGGCAGGGTCAGCGCCCCGGCACGAGCACGATCTTGCCGGCCACCTCGCGGCGCTCGAGCAGCTCGTGGGCGCGGCGCACCTCGGAGAGCGGCATGACCCGGTCGACGACCGGCCGCCAGGCGCCCTTTCCGAGATTCTCGACGATCACCGGCAAGGCCTTGCGCGGCCCCATGGTCGAGCCGAGGACCGACTGGTGCTTGATGAAGAGGTGCTGGAGCTGGAGCGAGACCTTCGCGCCGGTCGTCGCGCCGCAGGTGACCAGCCGTCCCAGGCGCGCGAGCGAGCGCATCGAGCGCTCCCAGGTCGCCGCGCCGACGTGCTCGACCACGACGTCCGCGCCGCGTCCGCCGGTCAGGCGCTTGACCTCCTTGTCCCAGTCCGGCGCGCCGTGGTCGATCGCCTCTTCGGCGCCCAGCTCGCGGCACAGCGCGCGCTTCGCCTCGCTGCCGCCCGTCGCCAGGACGCGCGCGCCGTGGCCGAGCGCGATCTGGATCGCCGCCGAGCCGACGCCGCTCGCGCCGCCGAGGACCAGCACGGTCTCTCCGCTCTGGACCCGCGCCCGCGCCAGCATGCCCCACGCGGTCAGGAAGACCAGCGGCGCCGCCGCCGCGCGCGTGGGATCGAGGCCCTCGGGCAGCGGAACCAGGTAGCGCGGCTCGATCGCCACCAGCTCGCAGTCGAGCCCGTCGCAGTGCTCGCCGCGGATCCCGTAGTCCTCGGAGAGGTGGTCGTTCCCCTCCAGGTCGTGGCGCGAGGTCCCGGAGCTGATACCCGGCGCGATCAGGACGCGCTGGCCGAGCGCGAAGCCGCGCGCGTCCTGTCCGAGCGCTGCGACCTCGCCGGTGCCGTCGCAACCGGGGATGCGCGGCAGCGGGATCGCGAAGCCCGGGATCCCCTGGCGCACGAACAGGTCGAGGTGGTTGACCGAGACCGCGAGCACGCGCACGAGCATCTGCCCCGGCCCGGGCCGCGGGTCGGGGATCTCGTCGAGCTGGAGCACCTCCGGGCCGCCGTGGCGGTGGATCCGCACCGCCTGCATCAGCGCCCCCGGAAGGTCGGCTTGCGCTTCTCGACGAACGCGCCGATCCCCTCGCGGGCGTCCTCGGAGGCGAAGAGCCGCGCCTGCAGCTCGCGCTCGAGCGCCAACCCGGCCTCCAGCGGCAGGTCGGCTCCCGCCTGCACGGCCAGCTTGATGTGCCCGACGCTCATCGCCGCGCGCTGGGGCGCGCAGAACGACCGCGCGTGCTCGACGACCGCCGCGACGAAGCCCGCGTCGTCCTCCTCGTCGCGCAGCTCGTTCACGATGGCGAGCGCGAGCGCCTCGGCGTAGTCGAAGAGCCTGCCCGAGGCCATCAGCTCGATCGCGCGGCTGCGGCCGACCAGGCGCGCCAGCCGCTGCGTCCCGCCGGTCCCCGGCAGCACGCCTAGCGTGACCTCGGGCAGCCCGCAGCGGCCCGAGCCGCGCCGCGCGATGCGCAGGTCGCAGGCGAGCGCCACCTCGAGCCCGCCGCCGACGCAGTGGCCCGACAGGGCGGCGATCACCAGCTTGGGCGTGCGCTCGATCCGCTGCAGGGTCTCGTTCGCGTGCAGGCAGAAGTGGTACTTGAAGCCCGGGCTCGCCTCGTGGAGCAGCGCGATGTCCGCGCCCGCGCAGAAGAAGCGCTCGCCCTCCCCGGCCAGCACGATGGCCTGCACCCCCTCGTCGAAGCGCGCGCGCAACAGCGCCTCGTCCAGGTCGCGCATCATCGGGTACGAGTAGCCGTTTGCCGGCGGGCTGGAGAGCGTGATCAGCGCCACCCCGCCGCCGGCGGCGTACGTCACCTTGCCGTTGGGCATCCGCTCGGACTCCGCGAGCCCGGCCATCGTCTCGACCATCGCCCTTCTCCTCCGCCGTTCGCCGGGGGGATGCTACCGGGGTTCTGCCCCAGCACGAAGAGCCTCGCCGGACGCAGGACGTCGACTGCGCCGCGGCGGCGCTCCAGCCTCACGAGGTATGCTGCACGTGGAGGTGCGGGCCATGCCGCCGAAGACCACCAAGCAGCGCTCGAAGTCGATCTACAGCGTCCACCCCGGCGTCCTGACGACGCAGAGGTGGATCGCCGAGCTGACCTCGAAGACCGGCCGCTCGCTCGAGCGCTGGATCGCGCTGGTCAGGAAGAACGGGCCCCAGGACGAGGCCGCGCGCCGCGAGTGGCTGAAGGCCGAGCACGGCCTGGGCACGAACGCGGCCTGGTGGATCGCCGAGCGCTCCTGCGGCAAGGGCGAGGAGGCCGGCAATCCCGACGCCTACTTGCGCGCGGCCGAGCGCTACGTGGAGGCGATGTACTCCGGGGCCAAGGCCGCCCTGCGGCCGATCCACGACCGGCTGATCGAGCTCGGTCGGGAACTCGGGAGCGAAGTGCGCGTCTGCCCCTGCGAGACGATCGTGCCGCTGTATCGCAACCACGTCTTCGCCCAGATCAAGCCTTCGACGCGCACGCGGATCGACTTCGGCCTCTCGCTCGGCGCGCAGCGCGTGCCCGAGCGCCTGATCGACACGGGCGGGCTCGCGCAGAAGGACCGCATCACGCACCGGATCGCGATCGGCTCGGTGGACGAGATCGACGCCGAGGTCGAGCGCTGGGCGCGGGTAGCGTACGAGCGCGATGCGCGCGCGTAGCGCGCCACCTCGGAGGGGACCGGCATGCTTCACCTGATCCTCGTCCTCGCGCTCCTTCTCCAAGATCGGGAAGAGCGGCCGCTAGCCCCCGAGCAGCTCCGCCGCGCCGGCGAGGTGGCCGGGCTCGAGTTCAGCGACGCGGAGCTCGAGCTGATGCTCGACGAGGCGTGCGAGAACCTCGAGAGCTATCGCAAGCTCTGGGGCGTCGAGCTCGACAACGCGGTCGCGCCGGTCGTCGCCTTCTCCCCCATCCTGCCAGGGATGAGCTTTCCGCCGGAGACGCTTCCGGCCGTGCCGCGCGCGCTGCCCGAGCTCGAGCGCCCGGCGGACCTCGAAGAGCTGGCCTTCGCGGACATCCCGACGCTGGCGTCGTTGATCCGCTCGCGCAAGGTGAGCTGCGCCGAGCTGACGGAGATGTACCTGGCGCGCTTGAAGCGCTTCGACCCCCAGCTCCTCGCGGTCGTGACCCTGTGCGAGGAGCGCGCCCGGGCGCAGGCGCGCGCGCTGGACGAGGAGCTCGAGCGCGGCGAATGGCGCGGGCTCCTGCACGGCATCCCCTGGGGCGCGAAGGATCTGCTCGCGACCCGCGGGGTGCGCACCACCTGGGGCGCGGAGCCCTACAAGGACCAAGTGCTCGGCGAGGACGCCGCGGTGGTCGAGAGGCTCGACGCGGCCGGCGCCGTGCTGATCGCGAAGCTCTCGCTCGGCGCGCTGGCGATGGGCGACGTGTGGTTCGGCGGGAAGACACGCAACCCCTGGAAGCCGGAGCAGGGATCCAGCGGCTCTTCGGCCGGGCCGGCCGCGGCGACCGCGGCGGGCTGCGTCGCCTTCGCCATCGGCTCGGAGACTTGCGGCTCGATCCTCTCGCCCTCGGCGCGCTGCGGCTGCTCGTCCCTGCGCCCGACGTTCGGGCGAGTCAGCCGCCGCGGCGCGATGGCGCTCGCCTGGTCGATGGACAAGCTCGGGCCGATCTGCCGCTCCGCCGGCGATGCGGCGATCGTCTTCGCGGCGATCCAGGGCCCCGACCCGCGCGACGAGAGCACGATCGCGATGCCCTTCGCCGACCTCGGACGGACATCCGTGAAGGGGCTGACCGCCGGCTACGTGAAGGGCGCCTGGCGCTCGGAGGAGCGCGAGCAAGAGATCGTGGCGAGCCTCGAGGCGATCGGGCTCGAGCCGCTCGCCGTGGAGCTGCCCGACTACCCCGTCGACGCCCTGATGGTGCTCCTGTCGGCGGAGGCGGCGACCTCCTTCGACGAGCTGACCCGCAGCGGCCGCGACGACCTGCTCGCCCGCCAGGACCGGCGCGCCTGGCCGACGATCTTCCGCGCGGCGCGACTGATCCCCGCGGTCGAGTACATCCGCGCCAACCGCGTGCGCCGGCTCCTGATGCAGGACTATGCG
This sequence comes from Planctomycetota bacterium, assembly GCA_035546375.1. Classification (GTDB taxonomy): domain Bacteria; phylum Planctomycetota; class UBA1135; order UBA1135; genus DATKBQ01. The sequence continues at coordinate 5,937 of DATKBQ010000455.1, forward strand.
CGGCTGATGGAGCGCGTGGACGTGCTCGTCCACCCCACGACGCACGGCGCCACGCTGGTGGGCCTGAACATGACCGGCCACCCGACCGTCTGCGTGCCGGCGGGCCTGCGCGAGGACGGCACGCCGAGCAGCCTCGCCTTCACCGGCCGGCTGTTCGGCGAGGGCCGCCTCCTGGCCGTGGCCGAGGCATGGCAGGAGCTCGGCGGGCACCACCGGCGGCAGCCCCCGCTCTGCGCCATTCCCACCGCAGGGGACGGACGGTAGCCGCCGATCCACTCCCCGACGCCTCCTTTGCCGATGGCGAAGGCTCGTCCCGAGCCTTGCTTACCGTCAAGGAATTGTAAGAATGCGGCGGTTGGACGTGGGGCGAGGGGTCGGCCGGCGGGCCGGGTTCCGCGACCGCGCGGGGGAGCAGCAGGAGAC
>DATKBQ010000456.1:0-16206 GCA_035546375.1 Planctomycetota bacterium
CACTCCACCGTGACTTGCGCGGCCACCTCCAGCCCCTGGGCTGCGTCCCTGCATGCATGACAGCCGGGGTTACCCTGCGTACACATCGTCACCGGAATCGCGCGTGCATCCGCTGTTCGTGCCTCCTCGAGGTCCGCACCCGCGGACACCAAGAACGACACGGCCTCGGCACCATCGACCTTGGCGTCACCGCTCTCGATCTGCTGGCGGCAACCCACGCCGGCCAGAAGAGAAAGAGCGGTCGTCGCAAGAGCCAACGACTTCATGCTTCCAGTCCTCATGTCTCCTCCCCGTTCCAGGTACCAGACGCCGGTCGGCAGCGCCGCCACGCGTCGGGGACGCCGTTTTTCCAAGAGCTTGCCTGGAATACAGACGGACAGTATCCCAGGACTCCGGCCCACTGATCGGCCTTCCGCAGCCACACACCCGCGGTCCGGTGTGGCCTAGGATGCCGCCATGGTGCCCGAACCGAGATCCCCGCGAACCTCGCCGTGGACGCTGGCCGCTGCCATGGCGCTGGTGCTGACCTGCCACGGCTGCGCCCGACGAGACCTCGAACGAGGCACGACTCCCCTCCCCGCCGGCATCGTCTCCTCCGCCCACCCGCTCGCCACCCGCGCCGGCCTCGACATCCTCGACGCCGGCGGCAACGCGTTCGACGCGGCGGTCGCGGTGGCGGCGGCGCTGACCGTGGTCGAGCCGATGAATTCCAACCTGTTCGGCGGCTACGGCACGGTGCTGGTGTGGGACGAAGACGACCAGGCGCTGCGCTATCTCGACAACAACGGGCGCTTCCCGCAGGCGGTCGACTCCGACGTGTTCCGCGCAGCCCCGAGCCTCGACGCGATCATGCGCACGGCGGAGTCGGTGTCGACGCCGGGGAACCTGCGCGGCTTCGAGGCGCTGTGGCGGGAGCACGGGTCGCTGCCATGGTCCGCTCTGCTCGAGCCGGCGATTCGCCTCGCCGAGGACGGCGCGCCGGTGAGCCCGCCGCTCGCGCGCGCCATCGCCGGTGCCTGGGAGCACTTCGATCCGTACGCGCGCGGCATCTTCGGCAGCAGCCCAGACCACGGCGGCGAGCCCGTGCCCCTCGCCGAGGGCGCGACGCTGGTGCAGGCCGACCTCGCGCGCTCGCTGCGACTCGCCGCGGAGCAGCGCGCCGAGGTGCTGCACGGCGGCGCGCTGGGCAGAGCCGTTGACGCCGAGATGAAGCGTCGCGGCGGCTTCCTCGCGCTCGCCGACCTCGAGGCGCACCACGCCGAGTGGCTCGAGCCGATCTCGATCGACTACCGCGGCGCGCGTGTGGTCACGGCCGGACCGCCGTCGAACAGCTTCGCCGCGCTGGTCGCTCTCGGCCTCCTGAGCCGCTTCGACCGCGCGGCGCTCGGACCCGACTCGGCCGAGACGCTCCACCTCGTCGGCGAGGCGAACAAGCACGCCTTCTGGACCCGCCTGTGCTGGGCCGGCGGGCCGGAGGAGAATCCACCGCCCCTCGAGGCGCTGCTCTCCGAGGCGTACTGGACCGAGCAGGCGGCGAAGATCGATCGCAGTCGCGCCTCGACCTTCGCGCCGCCCGGCCTCGGCCCCGGCGGCGTCGAGTCCGAGAGCACGACTCACTTCGTGGTCGCCGACGCCGCCGGCAACGTCGTCTCCGCGACCGTCACGCTCGGCCACGGCTTCGGCAGCGCGGTGATGGTCGAGGGCACCGGCATCTTGCTCAACAACTCGCTGGCCTACTCGACGTTCGAGCCCAAGGGCAACCCCATGGACGCGCTGCCCGGCCGACGCAAGCACTCCTCGAAAAGCCCGGTGATCCTCCTGCGCAACGGCAAGCCTTGGGTCGCGATCGGCACCCCCGGCGGGCACACCATCCCGCAGACCTCCGCCCAGATGGTGATGCAGCTCCTCGACTTCGGGCGCTCCCTCCAGGAGACCGTCGACGCCCCGCGCCTCGCTTTCGCCGAGCCCGACCGGCTGCTGGTCGAGGAAGAGCTCGGCGAGGAGCTGATCGCCGAGCTGCGCGAGCGCGGTCACGAGGTGGTGACGACTCGCAGCATCGGCCTCGCGCACGCGCTCGAAATCGTGCGGGACCAGGAGGGGCGGATCGCCGGCTTCCGCGGCGCCGCCGATCGGCGCGGCGTGGGCGCGGCGTTGACGGCGAGGACGCGAAACTAGTCCGCCGACGCGGCCCGACGCGGAGCTCGCGGGCGCTCCAATCCCCGACCGCCCTGCGTGCTCCGCGCAGGAGCCGCGCCTTCGATCGCCTCGTGCAGCAGCGCCACCAGCTCCTGTCCGCGCCGCTGCCAGCTTCCGGCGGCCTCGACGCGGCGCCGAGCGGCGGCGCCCAGGGACCGCCGTAGCGGCTCGTCCCGCACCAGTCGCCCCAGCTCCTCCCGCAATCGAGCGAGCTCACCCGGCGGGAACAGCGCGACCTCCTCTCGGGACGGCAGCACCTCGAGCACCGTTTCGACCTCGGGCGCGAGGATCGCGAGGCCTGCTGCGCCGTACTCCAGCAGCTTCATCGGCTGGCCGTACTCGTTCGTCGCCGGCAGGACGCCGATGTCGCATGCCTGCAGCAGATCGCACACGCGCTCCGGTGGAAGCGCGCCGGGGGCTCGGATCTCCTCCGCGATGCCGAGCGCGCGCGCGGAAGCGAGAGCGGCCTCGCGGCCCGGGCCGTCGCCCACGAGCCACAGCACGACCCGCTCCGAGCGCGGCAGGCCCGCTACCGCCGCGACCAGCAGCTCGACCCGGTGCCAGGGCTGGAAGGAACCCACGAAGGCGATCCAGCAGGCATCGACGGGTGCCTCGAAGCGCCTCTTCCCCCGTGCCCGGTCGGCGGCGGGGTAGGCCGAGAGATCGACGCCGTTGGGCAGCACCCGAACGCGCTCCGGCAGAGCGCCCTCCTGCGCGAGCCGGCGCTGGAGCGCCCGGGAGCTCACGGTGAGGATCGAGGCCGCCGCCGCCTGACGCCGCCAGATCCGATCCGTCAGCGCCTGGAGCCCCGGTCCGAGCGCGAGCTCCTCGCCCGGCGGCGAGCAGTCGTCGAGCAGGAGAGGGAGAGCGGTGCGAGACGCGGCGATGGGCCCCGAAGGAGCGAGATGGACCTGGCTCTCCACCAGCACCGCAGCGTCGCAGCGCCGGGCGGCGGCAACCACTCGGCGCGCCTGGCCGCGGGCGTGGAGCGGACGCAGGAGGTCGCGCAGCGAAAGCGCCCACGCCCGCGGCAGAGCTCGGCGAACGAGGTGCCGGTAGAGGGTCACTCGGGCGCGCGCCAAAGGCGCCGCGGAGTCGGCGATTGCCTCGACCTCGTGCCCCGCCTCGCGGAGCGCGCGGATCAACTGCCGGGCCCGGACGGCATCACCACGGCTGGACTGCAGCGGCTCGCCACGGGCGGGGAAGCTCCACGCGATCTTCAGGTCGCCACCCGCTGCCAGAGCTCGACGGTCCTCGAGATCTGGAGATCGAGGTCGAATCGCTCGGCGGCCAGCCGGCGGGCGGCAACACCGAAGCCCCGTGCGCGCTCCGGCGCGCCGAGCAGCTCCGCGACCGCGTTCGCCAGAGCGGGCGCGTCGCCCGGCGGCACCAAGAGACCGGTGCGGCCGTGTTGCACGATCTCCTCGGCGCCTCCGGCGCGGGTCGCCACCACCGGTCGGCCCGCGGCCGCGGCTTCGAGCAGCGCGGTGGGATAAGCGTCGGACCGCGACGGCAGCACGACGAGGTCGCACCCCTCGAGCAGCGCCGGCAGGTCGTCGCGCAGCCCGAGGAAGCGCACCGCGTCGGGGCAACGCCCGGCGGCCGAGCGGAGCTCCGCCTCCAGCTCGCCGGCACCGGCCAGAAGCAGGCATGCCCGCGGGGCACGCTCGCGGATCTCCGGCCAGGCTTCGAGAAGGACGTCGTGGCCCTTGCCCGGTCGGAGCATCGCCGGTACCAGCACGAGCTGCGCGTCCGGGGCGAGACCCAACGAGCTCTCGAGCGCACCGCGATGGAGCGGCGGTGTGGCGCCGGCGAAACGCCGCAGATCGACGCCGTTGGGGATCACCGCGATGCGCTCGCGCGGCACTCCGGCCCGGCGCTCGAGCCACTCGCCGAGGGCATGCGAGACCGCCACCACGGCCTGAGCGCGCCGCGCCGCAACGAACGCCAGCGCCGCGCGCCGGCGCTGGCGGAAGCTCGCGCCCGGCTCCTCGTAGACGTGGCGGGTGAGGACCACCGGCACTCCGCTCAGGGCCGAGAACGCTGCGGCGAGGATCGAGGCGTCCTGGCCGTGGGCGTGCACCAGCTGCCATCGCTCCTGCCGCCACAACGCGAAGCTGCGAAAGAGCGCGCGCGGGTCGGCGAGCCGGCGGCCCCCGAGGTCGAGCCGCCGCACCCCGCGCCGCGCGAGATCGGCCGCGAGCGGACCGTCGAAGCGCGAGGTCAGCGTACAGAGCGGCGTGTCGCAGCCCCGCTCGCGCAGGCGCTCGAGGAAGGAAATCGTCACCTGCTCGGCGCCGCCGGTCGCGAGGCTGCTGATCCACACGGCGACCCGCGGTGCCGCCGTTGCGGGCAGCGGCGGTTCTTCGCGCAGGGACGGCTCGACGGCCACGAGCATCTCAGAACCGGGCGGTGACGCCGAGCGAGAGCATCGCGGTCTCGAAAACGCGGCTGGGCCGCGTCGAATCGGCGTCCTCCGTTGCGAAGTAGAGGTTCAACGCGATGCGCTCCCAGGCCCGCCAGTCCGCCGAGAGCGTCCACTGATCGCGATCGTCCTCGCGGCCAAAGTTGCTCGACGCCGCGCTGTTCACGGTGTAGCCGCGCTCGCGGATGCGATAGCGCAGCGAGAGGTAGACCCGCGGCGTGGCGGCCGAGCGCAACTGGATCCAGACCTCGTCCTCGTCGAAGCTCTCGCTCTCGGACTCGGCGTCGCGCCGCGCTCTCGCGAGCCCGACCTCCGGAGAGAGGCGCGATCCCCAGCCGCGGTAACGCGCCGCGGCGCCCAGGGAGTACAGATCGTTGTCGTTCGCGGGCACCGCCTCGAAAGTCTGGCGATGGAGCACGGCCAGACCCTTCAGCTCCCAGGAGCGGGTGAGGCGATACGAGTACTGGCCGCTCAAGCGCAGCAGGTCGGCGACCGTCACCTCGTCCTCGAAGTCGACGGTCGGACGGTCGAAAATCCCATTCAGGAAGACATCGAGCGAGTGCGCTCCGCGTTCGCCGGCCACGCCGACGCGCACTCCGAACGGATCCTCGAGCCCGGACCAAGACGAAGCCTCGAGCGCGGCGTACAGCCGGTCCTCCCCTTCGACGCGCTGATTCGGGAGCTTCCAATCCACACGAACGCGCGCCGTGAGCGTGTCGATGTCGCGCTCTGGCTCGCCGTCGGGTGCCTGGAAGAAGTTCTCGTGCGTCGCGCTCGCGAGTGACACCTGGAAGCGCAGCGCGTCGTCCTCGCCGGCGGCAGGGCGAGCCGCGAGCAGCAGCAACAGGGCAAGCCAGCAATCGATGTTTCCTCTCCATGTCGTCACGATCAAGTGTCTCCTGGCGGAAATAGGCCGCCGCGGGGGTTCCACGCCCGCAGGCGGAGACCGCCCGCGATGGAGAGCACCCCGAGGAAGGCGGCCGCGTTGACCAAGCAGAAGTAGTAAGGGATCGCGAACGGCCGCAGCCGTCCGATCGCGCGGTGACGCAGCCACCAGCCGCACACCGCCAGCAGATAGAACGCGACCTGACCCCCAGCGACGAGTAGGTACAGCGGTCCTTGTCTCGCCAGGAGCAGGCTGGTGACCAAGAGCAGGATCAGAAAGAAGGGCGCTAGATGGCGAAGCAGCTTGTGCGAGATCAGCTCGAACGAGTAGAAGCCCGATCCCCACAGCCCCCTGCCCAGCTTCAGCAGCGCGCGCACACTGTGGTTCGTCACCCTGATCTTCCTCGACAGCTCCTCCCTACCCTCGGCGGGAGCCTCCTCCAGCGCCACGGCCCGTGGCTCGTAGACCAGCCGATACCCCTGGAGCACGACCCGCGCCGAGATCGCGATGTCGTCCGCCTGAGCCGGGTCGTCGATCCTCGGGTAGAGGTGGCGTCGGATCGCGTAGAACGTGCCGTCCGCCGCGAAGATGCTGCCGAGTCGGCTCTCGAGCGACTTCTGCCACTTGTCGTACCGCCAGTAGATGCCCTCGCCGCGACCTGTGCTGTCCGCTTGGTCGGGGCCAACCTGGACCTTGTTGCCGCACACCCCGCCCACCTCCGGGTCGGCAAATGCCTCGAGCAGGAGGCGCAGGGCATCCGGCTGGAGCATGGCGGTCGCGTCGGTGAAGACGAGGACCTCCCCGCTCGCGATGCTGGCGCCGTGGCTCAGCGCCCTGAGTTTCCCCACCCGCGGCAGCGACTCCAGGCGAACGCGCTCACCCGCGACCTCGCGCACGACCTCCTCGCTGCGATCGGTCGACCCATCCGACAGCACGAGGATTTCCAACCGCTCGGCCGGGTAGTCCAAGGCGAGCGTGTTGCGGAGCTTCTCCGCGAGGATGCCCTCTTCGTTGTAGATCGGCAGCAGGATGCTCACCGCGGGCTCGCACGGCGCGCCGCGATGGGGTCGCGGCCGCAATCGGGAGAGCAGGAAGAGCAAGACCGGGTAGCCCGCGTACACGTAGACGCTGACACCGAGCGAGACCGCGAAGAGGACGAGGATCACGAGGACCGTGGGCTCGTTCACGGGTGGACCTCGAGCACGCCGCTGGTAGCGCGCGCGTGGCGGGGATCCCGGGCGCCGACGAACACGGCCGTGGTCCCCGCCCGCGTGGCGGAGCAGAGATCGCGCCAGGCCGCGGATCCTGCACCGCCGGCGCACAGTCGCAATCGCAGCGGGGACGCTTCCAGATGGAGCAGGAAGAACGGCGCGAGCAGCTCCTCGTCGAGTCCGGTCTCCGCGCAGTACGCGGCGAAATACCCGCGCACCCGGCGGGAGAGCGGGGTCGGAAGCAGGAAGGCGCGCCGCAACGCCATGGCCTGCGCGTGGTCCGCCCCCGACGCTACGGAGAGCGCGTAGCTCAGCGGAAAATGGAAGAGGTCGTCGAAGGGGGATCCCGCCATCGCCGGATGCTCCCAATCCACGACCCACACGGACGAAGCGGACGGGGCCGCTGCTCCCACCCGGCGTCGCCCCCCCCGCAGGAGCAGATTCCCCGCCCAGAAGTCGCCGTGCGTGGCGCACACCGGAATCTCACGCTCCGCGAGCCGCGGCAGCAGCGCCGGCGGCAGGCCCTCTGCCGTTCGCTCGATCCTGCCGATGGCCAGCGCCCAAGCTTCTGCCGCGGCGATCCTCGTGCTCGTGGTCGCCCCGTGAAAGCTCGCCAGCCAGCGCGCCGCGGCGGCGAAGTGGCGCGCCGTCCAGTCGGAGCGCCAGGGCGCCCGACGCAGCTCGGCGTACGCGCTTCGCCCGTCGACGTGATCGAGCAGCAGCGCCTCGGCGCGCTCCAGCTCGACGTGCGCTCGCGGCGAGGGTAAGGACGACCGCAACGGCTCGGGCAGCTCGGCGCGCAGCCGGCGAAGGGTCTCCGCTTCGTGGCGCAGTGGTCGCGCTTCGTCGCACCCGTCGCTGGGCCGAACCTTGAGCACCGCGCTCGGGGAGTCACCCTCGAGAGCGAACAGGAAGACCAGGTGCTGCTCCCGCTCGGCCGGCGGATCGGAGCGCCGCAGGATCCAGCGCTCGCGATCCCAGGGCCCGATCGCCTGGACCAGCTCGCCCGGCAGGGAGTCGAAGAACTCGTGAACCGCCGCTGCTCCGTCCGTGCGCAACGCATCGATGCAACCAGTGCCCAAACGTCCGCCGCGATGCGGCCCGCCGGCGCGCGACTCGGCGGCCTCGCCGGACCTGCGCCGGATACCCAGCACCCCGAGCCGCTCGAGCCAGCCGGACGGCGTCGCGAGATCGCGGCGAAGGAAGGCGACCACGCTCGGCTGGTCGACCGGCAGCACGAAGCGCCCGAGGCGGGCCACCCGCGACGACGCCGGGCCGCGGGCAATGGCCCCTCGGCGCGGCCACACCGCGAGCACCAGAGCTGGGCTCGTGACGACCACGCCGCCCAGGAGCACCAGCCCACCGAGGCCTGTGCCGACCAGAAGCCGCAGCACGGCCGGCGCGGCCCCGCTCGAGGCCATCCACGATGCCAGGACCAGGGAGGCCACGATCGCCGTTGCCGCCCCGGGCCGCAGCCTCTTCACCAGGTCGAGGCGCGACAATGCCAGGGCACGCACGGCCGCTTCGATGCTGATCCAGGTTCCGATCGCGGCGCTCGCAGCCATCGCCACGGCGACGCCGACCAGTCCGAACCGACTGCCGACCCAGAGCGCCGGCACCACGACCGCCGCTCTGAGCAGCGCCAACCGGGCCAGCAGTCCCGAACGACCCGTGGCCTTGAGCACGTCGCCCGCGTGGGTGCCCACGGAGCGGATCCCGGCGTAGATCGCGAGCACCTGCAGGATCGGGATCGAAGGAGCCCAGGAGGGACCGAGCAGCGTGTTCACCAGCGGCTCGGCCAGGATCGCGATCCCGGCGGAGCACGGCAGCGCGAGGAGAGCCACCAGCTCGAAGCCCTCGGCGTAGGCACGACCCAGCGCCGCGCGCGACTCCTGTAGGCGCGAGAACGCCGGGAACAGCACCTCGCTCACGCACCGCATCAGCAATACCAGGCTCATGTCGGGCAGCTTGAACGCCATCTGGTAGAGGCCGAGCGCCGTCGACCCGAGCACGCGTCCGACCACCACCAAGTCGGCGTGGTGCACCACCACGGCGAGCACGTTCACCGCCACGATGCCGCGACCGTAGCGGAGCAGCCCGCCCAGAACGTCGCGCGAGAGCGACGGACGAGGACGGAAGGGCACTACGAACCACAGCAAGGCGCTCCAGAACGCCAGACCCGCGAGGTGCCCCCAGACCAGGCTCCACGCTTCCCAACCCAACCAGGCGAGGGTCACCGACACCACCGCCTTGGCGAACGGCAGCCCCGTCGCGGGGACCACGCGGGCGCGGAACCGAAGGCCCTTGATCGCCAGCGCGTCGTGGGTGACGCCCAGCGCCCGGAGCGGGAAGCCGAAAGCCGCAACGCGGAACATCGGCTCCGCCGCCGGCTGGTGGAAGAACTCGGAGAGCCACGGAGCGATCAGCCAGGTGACCGCCAGCCAGAAGAAACCCGTGACCAGGTTGACGAGCAGCACCGTCTGCGCCGCCCGCTCGGTCTCGCGCGGCCAGTAGACCAACGCGGCGGCGGTGCCGAGATCGGCGACCGCCTCGACGTACGTGACGTAGGCCAGCACCGCCGCCACGATGCCGAAGTGCTCGGGCAATAGGAGTCGCGCGAGAACCAGGAGCGACGCCAGGCTGACCACGCGGCCCCCCAGGCTCGCGGCGAAGGCCCAGGCGACGCCACCGAGCATCTGCCCCCGCAGCCCGCGCTCCGCGCTCACGACCACCTCCCGCCGCCGCAGGCGAGTGAGCGCAACGCGCTCCGCCGGAAGCGTTCGGCGAGGCTTCCGGGGCTACCCGCGCCGGCGGCCGCGCGCGCCGCGAGCAGGCGCAGCGCCGTCTCGATCTCGCACAGACGCCAGACCGGCGAGGCCGCGATCGCCGCCGGCTCGAGGCCGTAGCCGGAGAGGAAGGCCCGAGCGAGACGGCGGCCTCGCCGGCGCAGCCCGGGCATCGGCAGCGCGAAGAACAGGGTCAGGTGCGCCAGGAAGCACACCACGTCCTCCTCGGCGTGTCCAACCCCGACGCCTTCGAGGTCGATGACCTCGAGCTCGCCGGGACTCCAGTACACGTTGCCGCACCAAAAATCGCCGTGACACGCTGTGGAGCTGGCTGGGTCGCCGCTCAGGCGAACGCACAGCTCCTCGACGTCGCGGGCGAGGCGGAGGCGCTGCGCGTGGGGCAACGAACCCGCGTCCGCGACGCGCGCGCGCGCCCTCGCGACCAGGGGCGGCGGCTCGCTGGCCTGGCCGGGTGGCGTGACCACCGTCTGGAAGCGCCGCAGCCACGACCCGGCGAGACGGCAGGGCTCCTCGAGGCGCGCCGCACCGCCGTGCTCGAAACGCAGGTCGCGGAGCGCCCGGTCGAGACGAATGCCCGGGCAGGAAGTCATCAGCACGACGCCGCGCCCGGGAGCGCCGCCCAGCGGCTGCGGCACGCCGAGGCGCGCCGTGGATCCGCGCCAACCACCAGCCATCGCCGACCCGATGCTCCGCAGCAGCTCGAGCTCGCGGGCAGCGCGCTCGGGAGCCGGACGGGACTCGCCAGCTCGCGTGCGGTGCTCCTTGAGCACGATCTCGCTGCCATCCCGGGTCGCCAGCACGGCGACGCGAGCGTCGCGACCCTCGAGCTCGCGCAGCAGCCCCGTCGCGCCGATCTCGTCGCGCGCGCCCGACGCGACCAGAGCCTCCACGACCCAGGAAGGCACCGGGTCCTGCGCCGCGTCGATGCGTTCGAGGAGGGAGGCGACGCAGGTGTCGAGCAGAAACGAGTCGGCGACGCTGCGTGTCGCCGCCCTGCCGAGACGGAGCCGCAGCTCCGGCTCCTGCAGCGCTCTCCGCAGCGCGTCGGCGAGGAGGCGGGCCTCACCCGGCTCCACGAGAAGGCCGTCGACCCCATCGTCGATCAGCTCGGGGATGCCCGAGAGACGCGTGGCGACCACCGCTCGGCCGAGGGCCATGGCCTCCATCAGGGTGACGGGGATTCCTTCCATCTGACCGTCGCTGGCCACCACGCTGGGCTGCACGACCACGGTGGCTCGGCGCAAGATGTCCCGCACCTCGTCCTGCTTCCGGGCGCCCAACAGGCGGACCCGCTGCGCCAGCCGCCGCCGCTCGAGAGTGTGCTCCAGCTGCTGGCGGAGCGGGCCCTCCCCCACCAGCACGCACTGGAAGTCGAGGCCCTGTTCCTGCAGTCGCTCGAGGGCTTCGAGGAGCACTTCGTGACCTTTGTAAGGCTTGAGCGCCGCGACGCAGGCGATGAGCGATGTGGAGCCTTCCGCGGGCGGCGCGGCCGAGCCGGCGGCGAGCCAGCCCGGGTCTACGCCGGTGTGGATCACCTCGATCCTCTCTTCGAGCCCAGGAAAGTGCTGGCACAGGAACTCGCGATTGAACCGGGAGATCACGCGCACGAACCGCGCTGCTCGCAACTTGGGTCCCAGGAACACACGAGAGACGAACAGGTCGTGGGCGTGCGCGGTCAGGCTGTAGGAGATGCCGGTGAGGCGGTGGATCACCCAGGCCACCGTGGTCGGATGGGTGGCGAAGTGCGCGTGCACGTGGCGGACGCCGCGACGCTCCAGCTCCACCGCGAGATGCACCGCCTTCGGCAGCAGCGCCGCGGTCCGCCACAGGTGGCCGATGCTGCGCGCGTTGCCGTAGAGCGCCGCGAGCAGCGTCGCGAGGTAGCGGAAAGGGGCGCGGCGGGCCATCTGGAGCTGGGCGCGCACCGTCTCGCGCCCGAGCCATGGCGTGAAGAGCGCCCGGTCGAGCCAAGGAAGCGCCGCGTCGTGGATGACCGAGGTCGACTCGCGGATCAGGGGCACCAACAGGACCGGCTGTCCCTGCCGCTCCATCTCGTCGACCTCGCGCAGGATGAAGGTCTCGGTCACGAGCGGAAATCGTGACAGCAGCACCGCGACGCGGCGCCTCACCGCGGGCGCTTCCGGATCTGGCTCCGTGCGGGACGTCGATGCGCCGCTCCCCATCATCGCTGTCCATCCCGATCCGTCGCCAGGCGGTCGACCGCGGCCACGAGCGCGAACAGGAGCCAGAGATAGCGCAGGAAGTGGCCATGGAGCAGGATGGCAGCGACCAGGTATCCCACGAGCGCCGCGCGCACGCCGGCGGCCGCATCGGCCTCGAGCGGTCGGTCCAACCGGCGCAGGCGGCCTCTCGCCACCGTGACCTGCCACAGGGACAGAGCCACGATCGCGGCGAAGGTGAAGGTGCCGAGCAGGCCCGTCTCCGCGGCGATCTCGAGATAGAGGCTGTGCGGGTAGTGCGGGAGACCCTCTTCGCTGTACTCGCGGGAGTCCGAGCCGATCGCGTCGGACGTCTTCTGATAGTGAGCCGTGTAGTTCCCGGCCCCCACCCCCAGCCAGGGATGATCTCGGAAGAGCTGCCAGGCCGTCGCCGTGAACAGTCGCCGCTCCTCCATCGAGCTGTCGGGATCCAGCACCTCCTCGCCGTTCGAGAACAGCTCGGTCATGGTGAGGAGCCGCTTTTCGAAGGCGCTCGGCAGCAGCGCCACCACCAGCGCCGCGAGCACTGCCACGGCGACCGCGTCTCGCAGACGAGGTCGCCGACCCGCGAAGAACGCGACGAGCGCCGCGCCGAGCGCCACGGTGCCGCCGCGCGAGTAGGTGAAAGCGCAGCCGACGGCGGTAAGGCCTGCGCACACCCACGCCGCCGCCCGCAGCAGCGGCCTGCGCTCGCCCCAGGCCAGCGAAACGGCCAGCGGCACGGCGATCAGCAGGATCTGCGCGAAGAAGTTCGGATCGCCGAGCGGACCGGCGATGCGCGGCTCGAAGACCTCGGCGTAGATCTGAGCGTTCTTGACCCGCGCGAGCCCGCCGAAGTCGCGATCGAAATCCCCGGTGGCGACCTGGAAGAGGCCGAGCGCGGCGAGCAGCGCGGCGGCACCGACCGCCGACCACATCGCGGCGAGGAACCGCGCCCGAGTCGCCACGAGAAGGACGACCAGGAGGAAGAGCAAGATGGCCTTGCCGGTCTCCACGATGCGCTCGTCGGCGAGCGCCGGCTCCCGCGCGTAGGTGCTCGATACGAGGAGGACCAGTCCGTAGGCCAGCGAAAGAACCGCCAGGGGCGGCGGCCGACGAGCGAGCTCGCGCCAGCTCCCCTCGCGCCAGGCGACGATCGCGATCGGCAGCATCAGGAGCTGAAGCACGGAAGGCAGCCCCTGATGGCGGACCAACGCCTGCGAGAGGTTCAAGTAGACGAGCAACACCAGGAGCGGCAGGGCGAGCCGTGGATGCGCGAACAACTGCCATCCGAGGCCCAGCACCACTACCAGCGCGCCAAGCGTGTAGGCCGAACGGTCGAAGTCGACGTGGAACAGGTCGGGCTGGAGCACCGCGAACGAGGCCGCGACGATCGCCGCGAGCAGCGAGAGGACCACGAGCGGAAGCCCACGCTCGCGCCCCGGCTTTCCCGACGCGAGCGGCTCCGGCGAGCTCGGCTTGCCCATGGCCGACGACTCCATGTAGGGCCTCGGGACGCCTCAGCCTGACCGGCGCCAGGCGTCCATGGCCAGGGCTGCGAGCACACCCACGAAAACGCCGACGACGGTCGCCACCACGAGGTTGCGGGCTGGATTCGGGGAGATCGGGCGTGAGCTCGAAGTGGCCGTGGCGAAGGAGCGGAGCGAAAAGATCGGGTAGAGAGACCGCGCCTCCCGACGCGCGACCTCGGCGACGGCGTCGGCAAGGGCCTCGGCGCGTTCCCTCTCCGGTCCGGTGACCTCGATCTGGACGAGGTTCGTGTTCGGCACCACGGAGCCACGGATCGCGAAGCCTTGGAGCCCCGCGCCGTCGAGGCCGAGCTGCTGCGCCGCCTGCGCCCGCGTGTCCGGGGTGCCGGAGATGCGCGACAGAGTGGCCACGATGGTCCGTCGTTCCAGGGTGTCCAGGCTGCGCAGCAGGTCCGAGGTGTCGCTGACCATCTCGTTCGGAACCACCACCAAGGTCGCCGTGGCGCGATAGATCCGCTCTTCCCGTGCGGTGAGGAAGGCCGCCCCAGCCGTCGCGACCGCGGCCACGAGGAGCACCAGCCACCAGCCCCTGCGCAGGGCGCGCACAGCGTCCAGTGTCAGCGCGTTTCCGTCGACGCTCGCCATGCCGCTCAGGAGGCGCCCCGCCCGCTCAGCACCGCGGGCACCGTGCGGAGCAGAACCTCGAGGTCGAAGAGCAGGGACCACTGGTCGACATAGTCGAGGTCGAGTCGGATGCGATCCTCGTCGGAGAGCAGGCTGCGGCCGGACACCTGCCAGAGGCCGGTCAGTCCGGGTGGCATCGCGAACCTGCGGAGCTGCTGGTCCTTCGGGAACTTCGCGAAGTCGCAGCGGAGCAAGGGACGGGGGCCCACGAGGCTCATGTCCCCCGACAGCACGTTGAGGAGCTGGGGCAGCTCGTCGAGGCTGGTCCGCCGCAGCAACCGGCCGATGCGGGTGATGCGGGGATCCCGCTCGAGCTTGAGGAAGGTCTTCCCGGAGGAGCGCGTCGCGAGCTCGTCTTCGAGGAGGTGCGCTTCGGGCACCATCGTGCGCAGCTTGTACATGTCGAAGCTCTGACCCCGGTAGCCGATTCGCTTCTGCACGAACAGTGCCGGGCCGGGGCCGCTCAGCCTCACCAGGAGTGCGGCCGCGAGCAGAACGGGCGCGGTCACGGCCAGGAGAGCGAGGCTCAGCGTCACGTCCAACCAGCGTTTCGCCCGCAGCGCGACCGCGCGCGCACGGAGCGCGGCAAGCCACGGCGCCCCATCCACGGAGGCCACCTGTGCCCACGCCGCCCTTTGCGGCGGGACCGAGACCGCGTCCAGGAATCGGGTCACCAAAAGTCTAGCGGTGTCGTCGGCCGGGCCTGCGGACTCCCAGACGGTCGGCGAGAGAAAGCGTCGCGGCATCATGGTTCGGATTCCCCCTCCACGGCCCTTGATGCTCTCTTAGCACTATGCGAATATGACACACGAAATCGTTCTTGACGAGACCGAAGCCATGAGCCCCCGCGCCTGGCGCGCCCAGCCGCCAATGGCACGGTCCCCGCCGTCCTGGTCGCACTGGCGCTTTCCAGTCGCCGGCGAGCCGAGCCTACACGCAAGTGGCGGCGGCGGCGCCACGCCTGCCCCGTGGTTGGACGGTCATCGCGCCTCCGCAGCCGGGGAGCACGCCCGCAGATGTTCTACAGTGGGCCGGGCTGGGCTTCAGGTTCCTCGGGGATGGCGCCACACCCGGTTCCGACTCTTCGGCTCGGCGTTTCGTCCCGGCTCTGCCTTCGGCGCACCGCCGCGAGACCTGCTCTACGGCGGCCGCGCGCAAGTCCAGCTCGTGTTCTGAGGGCTCGGGGCATGGTCTCGAACGGCAACAGAAAACGGTGGGGGCTCGTCGTGCTGGGCGGCGCCATCGTCGCCACCCTGCTCGCCGGGCTCCTCCTCGTACCGCGGGCGCTTCCGAATCGCGCGTCCGCGGTGCGCCGACCGAGCGTCATCCTGGTCCTGGTCGACGCCATGCGCGCCGATCGACTCGGCAGCTCGGGTCACCCAGGCAACCTCACGCCTCACCTCGATCGCCTGGCCCAACGCGGTTGGCGCTTCACGCGCGCGTACAGCGCTGCCCCTTCCACGGTGCGCAGCGTGGCCTCGCTCTTCACCTCCACCGCCCCCTCCGTGCACCGCATCTCGGCGCCGCCGGGTGAAGGCCGCGACCTGTCGGTTCTTCCCGCGGGCTTTCTCCTCCTGCCGGAAGCCTTCCAGGAGCAGGGGTACCGCACGGCGATGGTGACGACGACGGGTTGGGTCACCCCGGAGGCCGGCTACGACCAGGGCGTGGACGAGTACATCCTGGTGTCGCGCGAGGACGAGGAGGTGCTGCGAGCCGGCGTCGACTTCGTCGCTCGCCACGCGGAGCAAGAGTTCTTCGTCTACCTGCACCTGCTCGACCTGCACGACTACTACCACTCGGAACGGATGTTCGCGCCCCACCGCTCGCTGCCCCCCGACCTCTCCCCGCGATTCCTGGCACTGAGAGGCAAGCAGCCTTCGGAGATCTACAGCGCGTTCTATGACCAGCCCGAGACGTTCACCGCGGCGGACGTCCGGTTCTTGGAACAGGCGTACGACGAGGCGGTGCGCGAGACGGATCGGCAGATCGGCGCTCTCGCCAGCCGGCTCGCCGAGCTGGGGCTCGGCGACGACGTGTTGCTGGTCGTGACCTCCGACCACGGAGAGCAGTTCGGCGAGCACGGGCTCCTCGTCCACGGTGCGAACGGCTTCTACGACGAGGTGCTGCGCGTGCCGCTGGTCCTCTCGGGCGGGCCGACGGCCAGCTCTCCGCGGGTTGTTCTCGAACCGGTGAGCAGCCTCGACGTCTTCCCCACTCTCCTCGACCTCGCCGACATCGAGGTCCCGGACGTCGTGCAGGGCCGCAGCCTCGCAGACATCGAAGAGCAAACCGCCGCAGATGCCGTCGAT